>NZ_JBEYXK010000042.1:0-54679 GCF_040645035.1 Streptomyces sp. NPDC046876
CCCGCCCCGGTCACCTCGGGGCGGGCCCTCGCCCGGCCGGCCCGGTCAGCAGCAACCCACCACCGAACGAGGCAGTGATGCGCAGCCCTCTCCTCGCGGACGCTCCCGTGATCCGTGAGCCCCAGCATGCCCCCGTCGCCCACGTCACGCGGGGCGGTGTGATCGAGGGAGTCCACTACGGCTCCGTCGTCGTCCTCGGCAGCGGGGGCGGCGTCCGCTTGAGCATCGGCGACATCGAAGCCGCCTGCTACCCGCGCTCGGCCCTCAAACCGGTCCAGGCCGTCGCCATGGTCCGGGCCGGGCTGCCGCTCGACGGCGTCCTGCTCTCCCTCGCGATGGGCAGCCACTCCGCCGAGCAGCACCACCTCGCGGGCACCCGGATGATCCTGGAACTGGCCGGCCTCACCGAGGACGACCTGCGCAACGTCCCCGACCTGCCGTACGCCCCGGCCGTCCGGGACGCCTGGGTCCGCGAGGGCCGAGGGCCTTCCCGGCTCGCCCAGAACTGCTCCGGCAAGCACGCGGCGATGCTGTACCTGTGCAAGCTGTCCGGCTGGCCCCTGGAGACCTATCTCGACGCGGACCACCCGCTCCAGAGGATGATCGCCGAGGTCGTCGAGGAGCTCACCGGCCAGCACATCGCGAACGTCACCGTCGACGGCTGCGGATCCCCGCTGTTCGCGGTGTCCCTGCACGGCCTGGCCCGCGCCGCCGCCCGCATCGCCACAGCCGCGCCGGACACCGCCGAACACCGGGTCGCAGGCGCGCTGCGCGTCCATCCGGAGATGGCCTCCGGCACAGGCCGGGACACGGCCGAGCTGATGCGCGCGGTGCCCGGGCTGCTGGCCAAGGACGGCTTCGAGGGCGTCCAGGTCGCCGCGCTGCCCGACGGCCGGGCCATCGCCGTGAAGATCGCCGACGGGGCCGACAGGGCGCGTATCGCGGTGACGGCCGCCGCCCTCGCCTGTGCGGGAGTCGACCCCCGGCTGCTCGCCGGGTTCACAGTCGAGCCGGTGACCGGCGGCGGCCGGACCGTCGGCGGCATCCGCCCGGTGGCGGCCCTGAACCCGCCTGGCTCCCCTGCCACCGCGACCGCCTGACTCCCGCTTCCCCGCTTTCCCCTTTCCACACCCCTTCGATCCGCCCACCTCAGGAAGAGGACCCGCACACCCATGACCGCCTCCCGCCGCAGTGAACACGACCTGCTCGGAGACCGCGACGTCCCCGCCGACGCCTACTGGGGCGTCCACACCCTGCGCGCCACCGAGAACTTCCCCATCACCGGCACACCGATCTCCACCTACCCGCACCTGATCGATGCCCTCGCCGCCGTCAAGGAGGCCGCAGCCCTCGCCAACGCGGAACTCGGGCTGCTCAGCCCCGCGAAAGCGGCCGTGATCATCGCCGCCTGCCAGGAGATACGCGGCGGCAAGCTCCACGACCAGTTCGTCGTCGACGTCATCCAGGGCGGCGCCGGCACCTCGACCAACATGAACGCCAACGAGGTCATCGCCAACCGAGCGCTGGAGCTGCTGGGCCACACCAGGGGCGAGTACGGGCACCTGCACCCCAACGAGGACGTCAACCTCGGCCAGTCCACCAACGACGTCTACCCCACCGCCGTACGGATCGCGACCGTCTTTGCGGTGCGCGGCCTGCTCGACGCCATGGCCGTCCTGCAGAACGCCTTCGCCCGCAAGGCCGCCGAGTTCCACGACGTGTTGAAGATGGGCCGCACCCAGCTCCAGGACGCCGTGCCGATGACGCTCGGACAGGAGTTCTCCGCCTTCGCCGTCATGCTGGACGAGGACCGCAGCCGGCTCGCGGAGGCCCTCGGGCTCATCCACGAGATCAACCTCGGCGCCACCGCCATCGGCACCGGCCTCAACGCCCCGGCCGGATACGCCGAGGCGGCCCGCCGCCACCTCGCCGACATCACCGGCCTCCCCCTGGTCACCGCTGCCGACCTGGTCGAAGCCACCCAGGACTGCGGCGCCTTCGTCCAGATGTCCGGCGTCCTCAAGCGCATCGCCGTCAAGCTGTCCAAGACCTGCAACGACCTGCGCCTGCTGTCCTCCGGGCCCCGCGCCGGACTCGGCGAGATCAACCTGCCGCCGGTCCAGGCAGGCTCCAGCATCATGCCCGGCAAGGTCAACCCGGTGATCCCGGAGGTCGTCAACCAGGTCGCCTTCGAGGTGATCGGCAACGACATCACCATCACCATGGCCGCCGAAGCCGGACAGCTCCAGCTCAACGCCTTCGAGCCGGTCATCCTGCACTCGCTGTCGAAGTCCGTCACCCACCTGCGCGCAGCCTGCCTGACCCTCGCGGAACGCTGCGTGAACGGCATCACCGCCAACACCGAGATGCTGCGCGCCACCGTCGAGAACTCCATCGGCCTGGTGACCGCCCTCAACCCGCACATCGGATACACCGCCGCCACCGACATCGCCAAGGAGGCCCTCGCCACCGGCCGGGGTGTGGCCGAACTCGTCCTGGAACGGGGCCTGCTGCCGGCCGAACAACTCACCGCCCTGCTGCGGCCCGAGATGATCGCGGGCACCGGCCCGGCCCGTACCTGACGCTGACCGGCCGGGCGGGTGCCCCGGAGCGCAGCACCGCGGACCGCCGCGGGCGGGAACGGCCTGCCGGGGGGCTGGCCGTGGTGCCTGCCGTTGACGGATCCCATGGTGCCGGGCGGCGGTGTACACGCCGGGCCCGACCGGCGCCACGCCCGTACCCGGCGCAAGCCCGGAGACCCTCGCGCCTGCCGCCGACACCGCCACACCGTCCAGGGCATCGTTGCCCTGCTGTCCGCATCCCGGCGCGCTCTGCGGCCAGACGAGCAGGACCGGACAGGGGGCGTGGTCGACGATGAAACGGCTTGCGGGCCCGAGGCGGCGGGGCCGAGGCGGGTGCGGTCGCCGTCGCGGGCGCGGACGAGCAGGTCGGCGCCTTCGGCCGCGGCTGCGCGGGCCAGGTCGTCCACCTGCGTGCCGGGCCGCGATCGGGCCCGGGCCCGGCCCAGCGGCCCGGCACGCAGCGGCGTGTAGTCGGCCAACGCGGTCTTCGGCTGCGGCGGGAGGCATCGGGCGCCGGCTCCTGCGCTGGTACCCGGCCGCCTCCGCAGAGCGATCAGCTGTTGACGTCACGGTGGTTGAAGCGCAGCACGCCCATTGCCACAAGCACAGCCGACTCTCGGCCAGGCCGGCGCCGTCGCCCCACCGGAAGCGCTTCGCCCACGTCCAGCTGGCCACGCTGTCGGTGGTCATGTTGACACCGCCGTAGCGGAGGCGGCTGCCGGCGGCTCCGAAAGTCTTGTTGCCGACCGCGCCGTCGGCTTGCGAAGAGCCGAGTTTGCGGGCCTGCCACGTCCGGGTGGCGGCATCCGTCTTGGGCCCGAACCGACAGCCAATGTCGGTCGCGGACAGCAGCCCGTCCGCCCCCCGCACCGACTGCCCAGCGCGTGGTGCCACAGCCGCTACGTGACTTGTCCGTACGCCGCCGGTACTGCGAGAACTCGACCAGCGGCTGGTGAAGGAGGCCGGCGTGGTGCTGGCCGGCCCGCCTCTGTCGCGCCCCGCCCACCATCCGAGTGAATCCCCGACCGAGGAGACCCGTTTCGATCTCGCCGGTGCCACGATCGGCAGATGTGCCGTTTCGTTCCTTTCGAGCAGAGAGAACTCTCCCCGTGCGCCTCCCCTTCCTCGTCCACGTCGTGACCGCCGGCTGCGCTGCCGCTGCCCTGCTGTCGGCCGGACCGGCTGCCGTCGCGGTGTCGGCCCCCGTGCTGCCGGTGGAATGCTCCGGTACCTCCGAGATCGAGTCCGACGGACTCAAAGACCAGCCGACGCCACAGACGTACAAGGGAACACGGAGCTATGTCTGCTCGGGGGGTGACCTCCTTGCTCCGACCGCGGTCGAGTCGGTGGTCGACGGAACGGCCAACAGCAGCTGCACCAAGCTGAGCGCCACCACCCGCGAGACGTTGACCTGGCCTGACGGGACGACCAGCGAGATCGAGATCCCCATCGAGGTGGCCATCGAGCCGGGCAAGGTCGACCTCCGTGTGACCGGCACCGTCATGAAGGGCAAGTACGCCGGTGCCGGCGTCACCAGCACGATCCCGATGCCCCATTGCGGCCTGCCCGCCAAGGTCGCGGGCCCAGCCGCCATGACCATCACGCCGACCGCACCAGTCGCTTGAGTTCGAGCCCAGAAACTCACCACGCACAGAGAGACTGCCCCGATGGCTGACCCGCAGGTCGTAGAAGCCCCGAAGGCGCGCGTCTTCGCCATGCTGGACATGGACGGAGACGGAGTCGCCTCCCGGCACGACTACTTCGTCCGGATCGAACGGGCGGTGAAGGCGTCCGGACGCGCCGACGACGACCCGCTCGTCCTTGCCGCCTACGCCAAGGGGGAGCGGGCCTGGGCGGCCATGGACGCCAACGACGACGGCATCATGACGTTCGACGAGTACGCGGACTGGGTGGACGCCGAGAAGTTCGACACCATCTGCAAGTACGCGCTCAGCGCACTGTTCGACCTCGCTGACGCAGACCAGGACAACCACCTGAACCGGTCCGAGTTCACGATGCTGCGCGAAGCACTGGGCAACCAGGTCGGCAAGTCCGATGCCGCTTTTGCCGCGCTGGACACCGACAAGGACGGTCGTGTCCGCCGCGACGAGTACCTGGCAGCGATCCGCGCCTACGTCACGGGCGAAGGGTCACCGATGGGCGAAGCCCTGTACTGAGGACTGTTTCTCCGCCGTCAGCCGGTCCGGCCGGATGCGAGGCCGCTCCGCCGAGGGAACGGCCTGAGCGTTCGCCTGGTCGACCACCTCCGCCGGGCGGCCGATGCACGGGGGCGGCGCTACCGGTGGTGCGGCGGGCCGGGCGGGTGTGGTGGTGGGGGCGGGATGGTGGCGATGCCGGGTGCGGTTTCGGGCCACACCAGCAGGACGGGGCAGGGAGCGTGGTCGACGATGAAGCGGCTGGCGTGGCCGAGGCTGCGGGGGCCGAGGTGGGTGCGGTCACCGTCGCGGGCGAGGATGAGCAGGTCGGCGCCGTCGGCTGCGGCGACGACTTCCCGCTCGACGCGGCCCGTGCGCTCCCGCCGGGTGCACGGGCGGCCCAGCCGCTGAGCGGCGTCGGTGAGGAGCTGGTCGGCGGAGGCGGCGGCCAGGTGCTCCAGCCGTGTGCCGGGGTCGCGTTCGGGGTGGCCGCGGCCGAGCAGCCCCGCGAACGCGCCGTGCGCCGCACCCGGGATGTCGGCCGGGGTGACGTGGAGCAGGACGATGTCCGCGTCCTCGGGAGCGTGGGCGCGCGCGGCGTCCACGCAGGCGGGCCAGGTGCCCTCGACGATCCAGACCACGACGGCCATCCGGTCAGCCTCCTCCGATGGTTGCCAGTGAGACCCACAGTGCCAGCACCGCGGCGCCCAGGCTGGCCGGTACGGCATACAGGCCGAGCCGGGTGAACTCCTTCAGCTCCACCTCGGCGTCGTGGGCGTGGACGATGCGCCGCCACAACAGGGTGGCCAGCGAGCCGGCGTAGGTGAGGTTCGGCCCGATGTTCACCCCGAGCAGCACCGCGAGAACGGCGCCGGGCCCGGACGGGGCGGTCAGCGGCAGCAGCACCAGCACCGCGGGCAGGTTGTTGATCACGTTGGCCAGCACGGCGGCCAGGACCGCGAGGCTCAGCAGGGCGGGCAGGCCGGTGCCGTCCGGGACGAGCTGCCCGAGGGTGGTGTCGAGTCCGTTGTCGACGACGGCGCGGACCACGATGCCCAGGGCCAGGACGAAGGCGAGGAACGGCACCGCGCTCGCGCGCAGGATGGCCACAGGCGTGGTGCGGCGTCGGGCCAGGGCCCGGAGGGCGAGGACGGCGGCGCCCGCGAACGCTGCCCAGGCCGGGTTGATCCCGACCGCGGATGTCACAACGAACCCGGCCAGCGTGCACGCCACGGTGGCCAGCGCGAACACCGGCACCTCGCGCGGTTCGGCGGTGGCCGGGGCCGTGGCGCCGGCGTCCAGGTCGGTGGCGAAGAACCGGCGGAAGACGACGTACTCGACGCCGATGGCCACCAGCCAGGGCAGGGCCATCAGGACGGCGAACCGGGTGAAGCTCAGCCCGCTGGCCGCGAACGCCAGCAGGTTGGTCAGGTTGGAGACCGGCAGCAGCAACGACGCGGTGTTCGACAGATGGGTGCAGGCATACACGTGCGGCCGGGACCGGGCTCCCAGCCGAGCGGCGGTGGCGAACACCACGGGAGTCAGCAGCACGATGGTGGCGTCCAGGCTGAGCACCGCGGTGATCACCGAGGCGAGGGCAAAGACCTGTACCAGCAGGCGGCGCGGCCGTTGCGCCGCGGTGCGTGCCATCCATGCCCCGCACGCGTGGAACAAGCCCTCGTCGTCGCACAGCTGGGCCAGGACCAGCACAGCGGCCAGGAACCCGATCACCGGCCCCAGCCGGGCGGCCTCGTCGGCCGCGTGGGCCGGCGAGATCGCCCCGGTGGCGATGACGACACCGGCAGCCGGGACCGCGACGACGGCCTCCGGCCAGCCGAACGGGCGGATGACCGCGCATGCCAGCACGACCACAAGAAGAACGGCGGAGAGAACCTCCGCCAGCGCAGTACTCATCACGCTATCTTCTCCGGCCGGGCGGTTCGGCGACCGGGGAGGTCGGCCGGACTGACAACCAACCGCTGCCACCACACCACCCATTCGCACTACACGCGCCACCTCCTGGTGCTGCGCGGGCCCGGCCGTGCGGTGGACGGGCAGCGGTTGAGCGAAGCTTGACCCGCAGCCCGCCCCGCGGCGGGACGGGTGCCGCCGACGACAAGGGAGCCGTACATGACCACGGCAAAAGACCTGTTCACCATTGCCCTGGAGCCCCATCCCGAGCACTCCGTGGGGCAGGGTGACCTGTCCCTGTCCCTCGCGGGCGCCGAACTGCTCGACCTCCTCCGTGCGCAGGCCATCGACCTGGACGGCGATCTCATCGTGCCGGGCTCGCAGCCGATCCTGGACGACCGGCTGCTCGGCGCGGCGGCTTCGGCACTCGTTCGGCAGATGCCGTACGAACACGTCGAGGACTGGCTGTGGCGCAGGGGCCGTGACCTGGCAGCGGCCTACCAGGCCGCGTTCGAGGAGGACGGCCTGCTGGCGCGTGCGCGGCGCGGCCGCCTGAACTTCGGGGCCGATCGCATGGAGCTCGTCGACACGCCCGCCCGGCGTCTTGCGCAGAGCCGTTGGGAGGAGGACGAGCCCGTCCTCAGGGCCCTCGCCTCGGCCATCGGCATCCGCCGCAGCGAAGTCCCCGAGAACGATGCCGGCCCGGACGACGAAGCGGTGACGACCGTGCTGGCCGCCGTCAACGATGCGGTGACGGAACTGGAAGCCGTACGCCAGCGGCGCTCCATCGAGAACGCGGCCTTCGCCAACGTGTGGCGGTTTCCGTAGGCACCGCGCCACTCAGGCAGCATCGCGCCTCCCGGTCGCCGAGTCGAACTGGTCACGCGGCCCCGGCGAGAAGCCCTCCACGGCGTTCTGCAGCCGCGCAGGTGCCGGGCGCCCCGCCACCTGCCCCCGCAGGCTGTGCTCCCGTGCGCGGGAGCACAGCCTCAGTGGGTGTCAGGCATGGCGTCGGTGCATCACGTACAGCTTGTTGTCGTGCCGGTGTCAGTCGATGCCTTCGACGATGCGGAAGTCGCGCTCGACGCCGTCGGAGAGGACGGCCAGCGCCTCCTGGTAGGCCGCACTCTCGCGCACCGCGACGGCCTGCTCGAAGCTGTCGAACTCGACCAGGACGGTGCGCTCGGCGATTCCGGCGTCATGCGCCACGACCCGGCCGCCACGGGCGAAGGTCCGGCCGCCCCCGGCCTTGACGGCCGCAGCGGCCAGCACGTTGTAAGCAGCAAGCTTCTCAGGGTCTGAAATGGTGCGGTAGACGCTGACCCAGTAGCCCTTGGGCATGGAACCTCCAGTGTGGGGATGAGTGGATCTGACGTACGGGTTGGTCTCGGACGAGCGGCGGCGGGCGAGAGCGAGGCTGGTCAGCGTCGTGATCGCCATGGCGCCGATGCCTGCCAGCGCCGCGGTGGTGTAGGCGCTGTCGTCGGGGAAGAGGTGGCCGGGACCGGTGCCCGCGGCGAGGATCAGGCCGCCGATGGCGCTGCCCAGGGAGTACCCGACGCTGCGGACGACGTAGTTGAAGCTCATGGCGCTCGACGTCTCGCTCTTGGGGGTGACGGCCAGGATGACGCCGGGCATCGCGGCCGAGAAGCCGCCGACGCCGAAGCCGAGCACGCCCATCGCCGCGAACAGCTCGGCCGGGTCCGACCGGGCCGCCGCGAACAGGGCGAACCCGCCGCCGACCACGACGGCGCTGCCGGCCAGGAGCAGGGGGTCGGGGATCCGCATCCGGACCCGCGGCGTGAGCTTGCCGGCGACGAACCCCAGCACCGAGAACGGGATGAGGACCAGCCCGGCGACGAAGGTCGTCAGCCCGAAGCCGTAGCCGGCGCCAGGCGGTGTCTGCGCGTACCGGGTGATGAGCGTGAGCAGGAGGTACATGCCGATCCCGCCGACGAACATGGCCAGGTTCGCCCCGGCGACCGCCGGGTGCCGAACCGCACGCACATCGACCAGGGGCGTCGTACTGCGCAGCTCGATGACGGCCCAGACGCAGAGCAGCACCACCGCGACGACGGCGAGGCCCGCCGCCACGGCGAGGTGCCGACTCCACAGATTCCGTTCGCCGGCGAGGAACAGCACCAGGAGCAGGGCAGCGGCCAGGACGACCGCGCCTGCCACGTCCACGTGGGCGGAGCGGCCTTCGGGGGCTTCGGGCACGGAGCGCCACGCGGTCAGGAGGGCGGCGGCGGTGACGACCAGGCCGAGGCCGTAGGCGGCCCGTACCCCGCCGAGCTCGGCGAGCAGTGCGGCCAGCGGGTAGCCGACGCCGGCCCCGATGATCGAGACCACCGAGATCAGGGCGATCACGGCCGCGCTGCGCTCCTCGGGGAGGTGGTCCCGGGCCACGCCCATCATCAGCGCCGTCAGCCCGAGCCCGACGCCCTGGGCCGCCCTGCCGGCCAGCAGCCAGGCGAACGGCAGCGGCAGCACGGTGAGCGCGCTGCCGGCGACGACGACCGCCAGCGTGGCGAGGATCGCGGCCCGCCGGTGCGGGCCGGCTCCGAGCCGGCCCAGGACCGGCGTGGCGACGGCGCCGCTGAGCAGCGCGACGGTCAGCGTCCACTGCGCGCTGCCGAGCGAGACGTGGAACGAGGTCGCCACGCTGGTGATGAGCGGCGTCCCGAGGCTGGCGACCGCCGCCACGACCAGAGCGATGAACATCAGGGCGGGGACCAGCAGCCGCGCCTCGGAACGCGCCACCGGGAACGCCTTCACCGCGGCCCCGCCGACCGGCCGCCCGGTCACTGCTTCGGCCCTTCGCGGTCCTGGCTTTCGAGCTCTGCCAGATGCTTCAGCGCCGGAAGGGCCGCCACCAGCGCCTCGACCTCGTCGCCGGTGAGCTCGCCGATCAACCGCTCGAACGCGTGGACGCCCGCCTGGCGCCGCGTCCGGACATAGGAGGCGCCGGCCTCGGTCAGGCACACCAGCGTGACCCGCTTGTCGGACGCGTCGCCCCGCCGCTCGACCAGGCCGGACTCCTCCAGCACCCGGACCAGGGCGGTCATCGCGGGCTGGGTGACGCCCTCGACCGCGGCCAGATCGGTGATGCGCCGCGGGCCGGTCCGGTCCAGGGTGGCCAGGGTGGCGGCGGACGTCAGGCTCATGTCCCGGGGCAGGCGTCTCGCGGCCCTGGTGGCCAGGCCGTAGAGGGCTGCCCCGATGGCGGCGGACGCGCCGGGAGCGGCGTCGTGACGACTCATGCCCGAAGCATAGCATTTTTATATTCATAGTTTATGGAAATGGCTTCGCCCGCAGCGGCTCCAGCGCCGACGCCGTGACGACCAAGTCAGGAGGCCTGGTAGCCCGCCTTCGTCAGGATGTCGGTGATGGTGTTGGTTGCGCTGGTGGCGTAGGAACCGGCCACGTCCAGGTCGAACCTGGCGGCCGCGAGGCCGATGAAGGCGTTGGCGTCAAAGGGTTGCCGGTCCACGGCTGACAGGCACTTGCGACTGCCGTCGCGGGCGAATCGGCCGAACTCGTGCCAGTCGGCCTGGACCCCGGCGTCCGGGACCCGGAAGTAGTACCCGTCTTCCCAGGCAGCGAGCGTCCCGAGCTGTACGCACAGCGAGCGGATCCGGGCGAGCGCCGGGGCATACGCCGCCGGCTCCGCGTCGTAGTCGACCTCCAGCGTTCTCAGCTGGTTGCCGGCCGCAATGGCGTTGCCCAGCAGGTATCGCCCGCCGTGCCGGTACCAGGCGCGGACCTGCCGGGCCCGCGTCTGCGGTGACGTGGGGGGCGGTGCGTCGCCGAGCAGCTGCTGGAAGTTCCGTTGCCCTTCGGCGTAGTTCGGAAGGGACGTCTGGTATTTCGCCATGGTGAGCGGC
The DNA here is from genome assembly GCF_040645035.1 of Streptomyces sp. NPDC046876. NCBI lineage: Bacteria > Bacillati > Actinomycetota > Actinomycetes > Kitasatosporales > Streptomycetaceae > Streptomyces > Streptomyces sp. NPDC046876. The sequence goes on from NZ_JBEYXK010000042.1 coordinate 10,537, forward strand.
TCCGCGACGGCGAGCGTGAGCACCAGCGCCGTCGGCAGGCCCACTGCGGACCACCGGGCGATGCGCCGCCTCTCGGAGGGGCGCCGGCGTTCTGCGGGTGGGGGCTGCACCCGCCGTCGCAGTACCGCCGACACCACGGCCGGCAGGGGGGTTGCCAGGACTGCCACCAGGGCGGCGAGCAGGAGGGTGATGTTGACGAAGGCGACCAGGTTTCCGTCCGGAAGCGCCTGCCATGCAGGGCGCCAGCCGCAGTCGGTGTTCCACACGCTCAGTGGTGCCGCGCACCCGTCGACGGACATCAGCACCACCGTGCCCGCGAGGCCGAGCGTCGCTGCCGTTTGGGTTGCGATCAACGTGACGAGGAGGTGTCGGCTGCGGCTGGCCCACATGGCGGTGACGGTCAGTGTTCCGGCGAGCGCCACGAACGCGAAGGCCAGGTACCGCAGTCCCTCGATCCCGTTGCCCGGTGCCGGCCCGGCCTGTCCGGTGTGCAGGTACACCAGGACGCCTGCGACCGCGAGCCAGCATCCCGTTCCGCCGATCAGCCCCGGCCCCAGTGCCCGGCGTAGCGGTGGCGGCGTCTCCCACCGGGCGGTGGACGGTTCGCCGTCGAGCCGGGCACGGGTCAACCAGCGGGGGCGGTCGACGGTCGGCCCCAAGGCCAGGGCCAGAGCCGGAAGGAGCCAGGTTGCCCCGGCGGCGGCGGTGAACAGGGGTGAGCCCACCGAGGTCAGGAGCAGGGGAACCACCGCGGCGGTGGCTGCCACGGCGGGGTGCCCCGTGTCCGTGACGCCGGGAAACATCCGCAGGACCGCCTGGCGCGAGCCGGTGGTGCCTGCCGTTTGCCAGAACAGCCCGTAGATTCCCTGGGTCGTCTGCCAGGTGAACCAGACCGATGCAACGATGAAGCCGGCGGCCAGGCACAGCACAAGGGCCGGGCGTAGGGACCTGCCGCGCCAGGTTCCGGCCCACAGGCGGGCGCATCCGGTGACCCAGACGGTGAAGGCGATGCCGGCGGCCACGAGCAGCAGCAGCCCCGTCAGGCCACCGATCCACCACTGCGACGCACCGGCGCCGAACCCGACGACCAGCGCGCCGGAACCGAGGCCGGCACCCAGCCAGAGTCCGGTGCGCACCCCGGAGGGCGCCGGGCGGCCCGTCACCACCGCGTAGGCCACCGACCGCCAGAGTGCGGTTCCGATCACGCCGCACACCAGGAGGGCGGGAACGAACGCCGCCCCCTGCGATATCCAGGCGCTCAGCCGGCGGTACGTGGCGAGGTAGGTCAAGAGGTGGCTGTGGATCAGCACCGCGCTCGCACCGGTCAGAAGGACGGGCAGCGGCCGGAGCCCGAAGAGCGGGGAGGGATCGGCCAGCGCGGACCGGCGCAACTGTGCCCGCGGGTGCGTGCTCCACTGCTCCCTCAGAGAGTCGGCGACGGAGCGCAGTCCCCGGGGGGAGGGCACTGCGGTGATGGAGCGGTGCAGGTCCGCGCCCCAGCGGGCCGCCGCGAGGTCCGCGTGGATCTCCCGGGCGCGCAGCACGTCGGCCCGTGCAAGGTGGACGAGGGCGACCAGGAGGAGGGGAAGCAGGAGCGTCCGGATCTGGTACGGAGCAGTGGCCTGCCAGGTGGGAGGGTCGAAGGCGCTGAACTGAAAGGCCGACCAGAGCAGGTAGGGCAGCAGGACCAGCGCGCAAAAGATCCGCCACAGTGCGACGGTGCCATAGGTGACGGTGACGTCCCGGTTGGCTATGTGGGCGAGTTCGTGCAGCAGGACGGTCCGCACGTGCCCGGGGTCGGTGCCGCGGCAGGCGAGCAGGCCGCCGTGCAGGCTGATGACCGGTCGGCGATTGCGGCCGAAGACCACCGCGCCCGCCGTGGGAGCGGCCCGGTCGACGACGACCCGGGGCACCCTGGCCAGCCCTGCCGCCCCGGCCGCCTCCTCGACCAGTTGCAGGACGGACCCGTCCGGGTCGAGGGTGTGCAGGGGGACGAGGCGCCGTCGGCGGATCTTCCAGGCCGGCAGCAGGAGGAAGAGCAGCGCGGCCGCGACCATGAGCAGCACCGGCAGGACGGCGATCTGCCACCAGGGCGGCAGAGGCGCCAACTGGTCCATGCACGCCCAGAACGGAATCCACTGGGCAGCCAGGCGGGTCACTGCGGCTGCATCTCCGGCCCGGTTCGGATCGAGCCCGGCGGCGAGCAGGCAGTCGACGCCGTCGGCGGCGTGCAGGGTCCGCACGACCGGCAGGACCATCGCACCGCTGGCAGCCAACATCAGAACGACCAGCATGGCGAAGCGGACGGTCGTACCCGCACCCAAGGCCCGCTCGTCGATGCACGGCCGGGTGGAAGCGGCGTTCACCGCGGGTCGCCACCGGCCGGTTCGCCCGCCTCCCCCTGGTCTTCCGGAGGCGCGGAGACCGGTTGCGCCAGTACCGACGCCGCGACCACGGCATCGGCGAGCTCTGCTGCGCGTTCGGCGGTGAACCCCCGCCGGGTGGCTGCCTCGACAACGAGCTTGTGCACCTCGGCCAATTGGGCCCGGTCCAGCGGCGGCAGAACGGCCGGCGGCAGTGGCCGGCGAAAGAGCCGCCGCAACCAACCGCCCGAGCGTCGGCCGGCCCGCTCGACGGCCGCGCCGACGACGGCCGCGGACACCTGGTCGAGCACCAGCCACACCACCGGTGTGACCAACGCGGCCACCTCGGTCGCACCGAACCCCAGCGGATCTCGCCGGCCCCCGCCCGACAGACGCCGGACCACCGAGGCGTCATCGAGCGCCAGCAGCCCGTCCACCATCACGACCTCGTTCGGCGCCACCTCCTCCACCACGTCACGGACGATGTCCCGCACGCGGCGTCCGCTCACCGGCACCCCTGTCAAATCCATCCAAGCCCCCCTGACAGCTCGCCCAGAACCGGCATTCAAGATGACATGACCGCGACCGGCTCCGCCATGCCACCGGGCTACGCCGCTCGGGCGGGGCGCGGCGCCAGCAGAGGGGGGTGACGCTCCGGAAGTTCCGGCCTGACGCTTCGAGGTGTTCCGAGGTTCGACCGGGACAGGGCGGACTTCTTTTCGTCCTCTTGACGATATGACTGGTGCTCGTTATCGTCACAACGACGAAATGAAGGGGGTTTGCTTGCCATGGCCGACATCACCCGGCGCTTCGGCTGGCGTCATCTGCGCTCCGCGCCCACCGCTCACGTCCGCCACCACAAGCGCGGCCGGCTCGTCCACGACGGCCGGGGGCTCAGCTTCTGGTACCGGTCACTGTCGGCGGCGCTGTCCGAAGTCCCGGTCGGCGACCGGGAGCTGGCCATGGCCTTCCACGCCCGTACGGCCGACTTCCAGGACGTCACCGTGCAGGCCACCGTCACCTACCGGATCAGCGACCCGGCCGAGGCGGCGGACCGGCTCGACTTCTCCGTCGACCCGGACACCGGAAGCTGGCGCGGCGCCCCGTTGGAGCAGATCGCCACTCTCCTCACCGAGACCGCACAGCAGCACACACTGGATGTACTGGCCCGGACCCCGCTGGCCGTCGCCCTGGTGGATGGCGTCACCTCCGTACGGCAGCGGGTCACCGACGGTCTCGCCGCCGAGCCCAGGCTCCCGGCCACAGGCATCGACGTGGTGGCCGTGCGCGTCGTGGCGATCCGTCCCGAGGCCGAGGTGGAGCGCGCCCTGCGCACCCCGGCCCGCGAGCAGATCCAGCAGGAGGCGGACCGGGCCACATACGAACGGCGTGCCGTTGCCGTCGAGCGCGAGCGTGCCATCGCAGAGAACGAGCTTGCCAGTCAGATCGAACTGGCCCGTCGCGAAGAGCGGTTGGTCGAGCAGCGCGGTATCAACGCCCGCCGCGAGGCGGAGGAGAACGCGGCGGCGGACGCCGTTCGGACCGAGGCCGAGGCGGCCCGCAAGGTCTCCCTGGCCCGCGCGGACGCCGAAGCGGTGCGCGAGACGGGCGCGGCACGCGCCCAGGCCCAGGCCGCCTGGCTGCGGGTACACGGCGAAGCCGACCCGGGCACGCTGCGCGCCATGGCGGCGGCCCGGCTGGCGGAGAACCTGCCGCGGATCGAGAGCATCACGCTCTCCCCGGACGTGCTCACCGGGCTCCTCACCCGGCTCGGGCGTCCCGAGGGCGGAGCCGGCGCGTGAGCCTGGCCCCGCGGGCCGTGCTCGTGCACCGCAGGACCGAGTACGAGGAACTCCTCACCCGGCACGGGACGCACGGGCAGGCCGCCTTCTTCCTCTCCAGCCGGGGCCGCTCGATCGACGAGTTGGTCCGCCGCCACGACCGCGTGCAACAGGCACTGCGGGAAGTGGCGGCGGCGGTGCCGCTCACCTGGCGCAGCTCCCGGGTGGAGCGGGCGGACCTGGACCGCTTCCTGTTCGCCCCGCAGGACGTGGTGGTCGTGGTCGGCCAGGACGGCTTGGTCGCCAACACCGCGAAGTACCTGTGCGGGCAGCCCGTCGTGGGCATCGACACCGACCCGGGGCGCAACGCGGGAATCCTGGTCCGTCACCGCTGCGACGACGCGGCCGCCCTGCTGCGCGCCGCGATCGCCGCCGGGGGGCGGGCGGACGAGCTGACCATGGTCGAGGCCGTCGCCGACGACACCCAGCGCATTCTGGCGCTGAACGAGATCTACCTGGGCCCGCCCGGCCACCAGACGGCCCGCTACCGCCTGGGCCCGGACGCGGAGAACGGCCCGGGCGAGGCTCAGGCATCCTCCGGAGTGCTGGTGGGCACCGGCACGGGCGCCACCGGCTGGCTGCGCTCCCTGTGGCTGGAGCGCGGCAGCACCACGGAGCTGCCTACACCGTGCGACCCGCGGCTCCTGTGGTTCGTACGCGAAGCCTGGCCCTCGCCCGCGACCGGAACGACGAGGGTCGCCGGTGAGCTCGGGCGGGGGCAGAAACTGCGCCTGACCGTGGAGTCGGACCGGATCGTGGTCTTCGGAGACGGAATGGAGGCCGACGCCCTGGAACTGACCTGGGGCCAGAGCGTACGCGTGGGCATTGCCGGAACGTCGCTGCGCCTGGTGACGTGAACACGCGCCTTGTGCGCCCGAGCCACCCGTGCCAGTAGCGCGCCCAGTCACTCGACCTCCAGCGGCTGGCGGCGGGCATGTGCGCGGGCGGCACTCGGATGGCGGACGCCGAAGAGTCGGCTCCGGGTGCCGTGCCCATGCAGTTCACCCTCTACAAGGACGGGGACCTCCGTCCCCCGGTGAGAGCCGGGCTCGCGGCCAAGGACGGCCTGTTTTACCCGGAGCCGTTCAAGCACGACGACAGCAAAGACCGCTCCAGCTGCGCGTGATCGCGAGCCGCGCCGGCGCGGCACCGCCCGGGCCGCGCCCCCGGGGGTTGCGGTTACGGCGCCGTCGGTGTTTCCGGTCGTGCCAGGTGATAGCCCAGGAGGTTGCGACGTGCTCGACCGCCTGCCCCCTACGCACGGTTCGGATCAGGCCTGCTCGCCGTAACACCGCGGCATGCCGACTTGCTGCCGCGTTCGACACGCCGAGCAGCGATGCCAGTTGCCGCCCGCTGACCCTGCCGGACGTGACGATGCACTCCAGCGCTGCCGCTCTGCCGGCGCCCAGCAGGGATCGGAGCGCCGCTTCTCGGCCTGGCTCGGTTCGTGCAGCGGGACCCGCGGGGATCCGGATGGTCAGGTGATCACCGGCCGGCTCGGCCAGAGTGACGTGCGGGCTGAGGGCGACTGGCTGGATCTGAAGCAAGTCGCTGGTCGAGTTCGAGGTCCGCCTCGAAGGACGTCGGCAGTTCCAGAATGCCGCGACGGAGCCGGATGCCGTGTCCGAGCTGCCGGAGCAGCGCCGAGGCTCCGCCGGTGACGTACCGGTGGGACAGGCCTACGGTCCTGGATGCGACCGCAGACCGGATGCCCGGACGCTGTGGCTCCACGGCGGTGCTGCGCAGCTTTGCTGTCCGGGAAACCCGGGTTTCTCACGCAGGCCCTGCTCTCCTTCCCGGCCGCGGGCGTCGTCGTCCATACGAACGGCGAGCAGGGGCCACGCCCGGGTGCTCACCAACAGGGCCGTCTCCCCCACGGACGCCCGCACCCGCACGGACGGCCGCACCCGCGCGGCCGCCATCGTGGCAGCCGAGAGGCCTCCCTTGACGGTGCTCTCGGTCGAGAAGCCGCAAGGTGCGTCCCCTGCCCTTCTCGGCAAGCCCGCCGCATTTGCCGGCTTCACACTGGAGCCGACGCGGACAGTGGGTGTCCTGGAAGATCGCCGCCCAGCTGAAACGGGCCCGCCCTTCGGGCTCGTGGATACCGGCTGGAGCAGGCGCGGAATCCTGTGGCCCGAGAGCCGGAGGTTGCGTAGCGTGGCGGTCATGCCGATGCCCGTCCTGTACTGCCGTGATGCGCTCAACCCTCGACGCGTGGACGAACACTTCGCGCCGGAAGCTCGGGAGGTCCGCGCCTGTGGCGGGGCGGTGGCGCTGATCGACCACGACGCACTGTTGCAGGGCGACGCGCAGCAGGCAGTCGCGCAGGTTCCGGCTGGGCTGGGGCGTGCGTGGTACCGGGGCTGGATGATTCCAAGCGATCGATACGCCGCGTTGGCTGAGGCCCTGAACCGGCGCGGCACCGAGCTGCTCGTGACACCGCAGCAGTACCGGACCGCTCACGAACTGCCCGGGTGGCATGCCACGTTTGCCGACATCACGCCGGCGAGCGTGTGGCGTCCTACGAAGCCCGGTGAGATGGTGACCGCCGACGACCTGGCGGCTCTCGCCGAGCCCCTGCCGCCAGGCGCGGGCATCGTGAAGGACTACGTCAAATCGCGCAAGCACGAGTGGGAGCAGGCGTGCTTCATACCCGATCTCGCCGACGCCGTAGGGCTGACGCGGGTCGTGCGGCGTTTCGTAGAGCTGCAGGAGGAGCTCCTGGCCGGCGGGATCGTTCTCCGCGCCTTCGAGGCGTTCTCGCGCCCTGAGTCCGTCGCGGCTGAAGTGCGCGTCTGGTGGCTCGACGGTGAGCCCAGGCTGCTGACACCCCATCCGGACAGTCCGTTCGGGCGCGGGCTGGTGCCGGATCTCGATCACATCGGGCCGGCGGTGCGGCGCCTGGGATGCCGGTTCGTCACAACCGACGTGGCCCTTCGCACGGACGGGGTATGGCGTGTCGTCGAAGTCGGTGACGGCCAAGTGAGCGATCTGCACCAGTCAAGCAGCCGAGCCGAACTGGCCGCACTGCTGGTCGGTTCGTAGGACGAACAGCAGGCGAGCTTGTGACCGCCCGGCCGGCCGCCTCCGGCTACGGGACGTCGCCCCGCCACACGAACCGGGTGGCGCAGCCGACGGGTCAGGCGGTACCGGCCGTGGTCGCTTGCCGCCGCCGGTAGCGGTCGAACTGCCAGGCCGTGTAGGCCGAGAAGGGGACGGTGACTGCCGGGACCACCCACCACGGGATGCCGAGCAGAAAGGCGGGGACGGCCACAGCTGCGCAGATCACCGCCAGGGCGATGAGCAGCGGTCGGCCGAGCCCGCGCCAGGTGTGGGGCTCGTACAGGCGGCGTTGCCCCGACAGTCGCATGGCCCCGAACCACAGGCACAGGGCCGCCACGAGCCCCGCGTAGGTGCCGATGCCGGCGAAGATTTGGGCCTCGTCGCGGGGCTTGTCGGCAGAATTCTGCCGGACGTCACCCTTGGCGATCGTCATGACCGCGCCCCGCCAGATGGTGCCGGTCACCTGGTCTTGGGGGTTGAGCCGCTCCAGCAGCGGTCCTGGATCGCCGAAGTCCACCTTCCCGTTCCAGAAGGCCGCGCCAGACACGGTCGCCGAGTACTGGGAGCCCCGTCCTCCCTTGAGCTGTACGGCATCGACAGTGAAGGAGACCGTGCGCACGCAGTCCTCCCGCTCCCGCACCGTCTCATCGGTGGGGCACTGCCGGGCCGCCGTGTAGGCCGCATGGCGGCCGTTCTCGTACGGCAGTTGTACTGCAAGCATGAAATAGCAGAACAGCGCCGGCATCAGGGATGCCACGAGCAGCGCCGCTCCCGTGCCCCGTTCCCCCGCTGCGGACAACTGCGCCGTGCGGTGTGTCTTCGTCTGCGTCACCACGCGCCTCCCCCTGAGTTTCCTTACAGCTCCAATTCAGCCACAGGGAGCTCTGCGGTGAGGGCCAGATGTCCTATCGCGGGAGCTGGAGTGTCGCTGAAGGTGATCAAGCAACGGCTACGGTCCGGCCGGTCAGTGTGATTCCGGTGCTGGATATACGAGATGCCGAAGGCCGAGGTCTTCCGGACGCTGGGGGGCGTGGCCGGGCACGGTGGGGTCGCCGTCGCGCTCACCACGGGCAGCCGGCGGCCCGGCGATGGTCCAGGCCGTCCTTCCGCCCGGCTGCTGAAGGGGAACGCCGGGGGACGTCGCCCACGGGATGCTCACTTCGTTGAACACCGGAGAGAGTGAGGTGAAGAGCAGCCCTGGGCGTTTTCAGGAATTCCCATCGAAGGAGCGCGAACTACTCGAACACGGAAGGCTACCTACGGGATTCGGGGCCGTTGGCAGGCAGGAGCCGACTTGCTTCGGGGGTGCGTGGACGGCGGGCAACGGCCAGCAGATGCAGGCTGGATACCACGAGCTCTGGGTGGCCGTCGGCGAAGCGTGCGGCAGCCAGGGCGGCTTCAAGTGCCTTCGCGCCCAGGTCCTTGGTCCCGGTCCGGCGCTCTTCGGCCCTGAGGGCCTCGAAGGCGGGCCCATGCACACCGTAGACCGCCAGATCACCGAGGCCGGCCTGCCAGGCCTCGGCACAGAGATCCGAGGGGTCGTGGTAGTACGTGGTGGGGCCGTCCGGGCGGACGCGCAGCCCGGTCGTCGCGATGTCCAGCGCATGCGGAGAGTCCAGGTCCAGGAGCTTGGCATACCGGTTGAGGGCGGCCGCAGCGACCAGGCCACCGGGCTTGACGACACGGTGGGCCTCACGCCAGGCACGGGCACGCCCGGTGCTGTCCGGCAGGTGGTAGAGAGGACCGAGCATCAGCACGGCGTCGAACGAAACGTCCCCCTGGACGAGTTCCCGCGAGTCCCCCAAGCAGGCAGCCAGACCCTGGTTGCGGGCCTGCCCTACGTGCTTGTCCACCGGGTCGACCACGAGAACCTCATAGCCGCTGTCGGCAAGCCAACGGGCGTGCACGCCAGGCCCGCCGCCGACATCCAGGACGGACGCGGGCGAGGGCGGAAGATGAGCCCGCAGGATTTCCTGCGTCCGCACCAACTCGACCGTGCCGATGGTGCGCCCGGAAGTGAGGCGGCCGGCCTCATCACCGGCACCGTAGAAGGCGGTGATGTCGGGAAGGAGCGCCATGTCGACCTCCAAGTGAGCGAAATCGGGCTACCCGATGGGCAGAATGACACGGTCGACCGCACGACCGCCACGGAAAGCAATCGGAGGTAGGCCCGGTACGTGTCGGGGTCGTGCGGCCGCTTCCCGGCAGCCGTGGCAACCTGCTCCCATGCCATGGGAGCTGCGAGAACATGCAGGCCGTCACTATGCGCTCCTGTTCCACTATGCCTTGCCCGACGACGCCTGGGCCGTGGAACTGAGTGAGGCTCGGCCTGCATCGGGCAACCCCGACGCCACGGTGACCCACTTTCCCGGCCCTGCTCTCCTGGCAGCGCTTGTTCCAGACGAGGACCCGAATCTGGAGCCGACCTTCCGCGTCTTCAGCCCTGACGGGCACGTCGTTCCCTACGAGATCATGCTCTGGTTCATGGATCAGGTAGCTGCCGAGGTGGAACGCTGCCGCATCGCGTTCCGACAGGCCGACCCTGGCTGACCCCTGCGGCTTCGTCGACCGTACGCGGTGGTCGGCGGCTCCCTGAAGCCCCGGCGCCACAACGCCTCGCCTCCATGAAGCTCCTCGCCCGCGAGGACGGCTGCAGCCGCATCGTGTGGACCACCGATGTGACGCCGGACGACCTGGCCGCGCGCATCGCCGCGGTGGTCGCCCGGGGCCTGCGCGTCATCCGGCACACCTCCGCGCCGTCCGGGCCGGCGGAATGCCTACGGTGGTCCCGGCTGTGCGCGAGCACGCGCATGCCTCGGCCCGGCCCTCGCGGGGGGTCCGTCGCACCCACGGCGGAAGTGAGCATGAAACACGCGAAGAGCTGGAGCGGGCAGGGTCCGTGGGGCTCTGCATGTTCTTCGTTCCCGCTCCGTGTTCACTGAACGTGCGACCGAAGGTGGGTTGGCTCTTCTCGTCCAGTCGAGGTCCTCGGTCTTCCTCCTGCACCGTTTGAGTGCGAACGGATCCGAGGTGTGGGGATGGACACGTCGGACCGGGCGGGTGCAAGCCGTTGTGGTCCGATGTGAGCACCACAGGGTGGGGCAACGCCGCGGCAGTGGACAGTGGACAGTCTGCTCGCACCACGGACTGTCCACCCAGACCAACGGCACCTGCTCGACGATCGGCAGGCCGCTCGCGCTCGTAGCGGATGTTTCCGGCGCGGGTGATGCGCGTGCCCGTGTGGGGAGCAGGGGGCCGGCCGCGTCCTGCGTCGTGTGCGTGGCCGGCCAGGACGCCTCGGTCCGGTTGCCCATCGAGTCGTAGGTGTAGCGCTCGGTCCAGTTCTACGTCGCCCGAGGACGCTCGCTCTGCCTGCCCTCGACGTGCGGCGGCTATTGCTCAAATCCTTCTGGTGCCGGTTGTCACTGTCCTGGTCTTCTGGCCGGCGATGTCGATGTCGGCGGATGCCTGAATCTGCGCAGGCCGAGTGAAGGTGACCGTCTTGTCAGGCACGCAACCCCACTCGTCGTCCGGCTTCAGGATCTGATAGCGGGCTACAGGGGGACAGGCGCCCAGGAAGTGGGCGTGCCCGGACACAATGAACTCCACAAGGACACCGACCCGAATATCCTTCGTCGAAATATTTTCGACCCGTACAGTTGCCGTGCGAAGCTTGGCCTCGTTCGTAGTCGGGTCCCACTCCGCCTCGTAGCACACCTTCACCCTGGCGACGCTGGCGCCGCCATGCGCCGGGGGGATGCGGAACGATTTGCTGCAGTCGCCTTCCACGACGACGGAGGGTGCCCTGACGCTGGTCGAGTCCGATGGCACGGCCGCCGATGCGGCGGCCGGAACGGGTGTCAACAACGCCGCCGCAAGAAGCGGCACGCCCATGGCAGCCCTGGCCAGTTCCTGGGAGGATTGCATCGATCGCCCCTTCTTAGCAGGCCGGGGGTCACTTCGACCGTACGCCTCGGCCGCTGGGCAGGCATCTCGGCGAGCGCCACGCGGCCCGGCCAGGCACTGCACGGGGTTCAGGCTGCGTTACGGCTCGGGCCTCGCAGGTCGAAGGGCTGGTCGCTGGACGGTCCCGGCTCGCTCCACGATTGTCTGCGCGCACTGGATCCTCGCCCTGCCCCGGCCGACGGCGACCCCGCGTGTGCCCCGCCTCCCCCGCAACCCCGGCCGACGAGCCCACCACGCACCCGCCGGCCAAGGCGTGGTCCCCAACGCGGAGTTCGCCGGGCCGCACGTCCACCGGCACCCGCCCAGCCGGGATCCGTAAGTCCCCCCGGTCCCTGTCCGTGGTGCGGGCGACCCACTGGAATCCGTCCGCATCCGTCAGGCGCAGCACGAGCGGGGAGGGCCAGGCCCTCAGCATCGCCGTCGAGTCGGTCCGCCAGGCGGGAGACGCTCGTACGCGCGGGACGACAGGTGGCTGCCGTCCTCAAGACCGTCCGCGAGTTCCTCCCCCGCGAGCCGGGTGATCTCGATCGCGGCGAGCAGGGCATCGTCGGCAAGGGCCCAGGGAGTCATGGGCCCTACGCTCGTGAGCCGATCGTCGCAGCATCGAGGCGAGCGCAGTCAGTCCGCTCCGAGCAGCTCGCGAACGGGCGCCATCAGGGCCTCACTGATGAGACTCTCCGAAAACGGCGAGGGGTGCTCGCGCTCTTCAGGTGCTTGCCATGCATGCAAGGGGTGGGAGTCCGCCATGGTGATCTGAGTTTGCGCCGGGGTCTACAGCTGCTCGAAGTGAAAGGAGCGGATGAAGCAGTCTCGCGGTTGGCCGATCGCGAAGAGGACGCAGTCGAGGACGGATTGGGCGGTCAGCGGGTCATCTGCGGTCCGGGAGACATGGTCCCAGGTGGAGTGGAGCGGGTCGCCGTCCGTGAAATCCGGCGGATAGAGCGAGATGACGCGGATGCCCTCGGGCCGGAGCCGATGAGAAAGGACGTCAGCGAATCCGGCCTGGGCGGCCTTGGCCGCGTAGAACGCAGGATGCGCCTGGGACCTGTGGTTCTGGGCTTCCGCAGCTGAGGAGACCACGTTGACCACATCTGCACCCTCAGAACTGCGCAGCAAGGGCAGGAAATGCTTGACCGTCAGCAGGGTTCCGGTGGCTCCGGAAGCGACAGTGTCGGTGATCGCTTCGTCGTCGGCGTCCCACAGGTCAGGGCCGTGCAGGTACCGGGCGCCATTGTTGAGCAGCACATCCACCTGGTCGGCGTGAGTGGCTACCCTCTCCGCGAAGCCCCGCACGGTGGCTGGGTCAGCCAGATCACAGACGAACGCATCCACTCTCGCACCGCTGTCGGCCGCCACCTCGTCGGCCACCTTCTGAGCGGCAGCCAAAGTGCGAGCGGATACGAACAGACGCGCACTCATCCGGCCCGCGCGCAACGCAAACGCCCGCCCGAACCCGCGCCCGGCCCCGGTAACCACCACCGTCTTCCCGGCCAGATCCATACGCGCACCTCCTTCTACTTCCTTTGTTGATCACGTTCCTTTGTTGATCACGGTGAGCGTAACTGCGGGGCCGAGGCGATGCTCGCGGGGGACGGGATCCTGCTAATGAAGCTGCCTCCGCACTCCCGGTTCACCGGGGTTCTGCCCGACCGCACACCTCGTCACCTTCGCGACCCCGCCGCCGTCCGACCGCCCCACCGCCACCGCGCGACGGACGGACGGCACCACATCGACGGGCCAGCCCACCAACCCCGCGGCGGCGGGCGCTCCGGGCCCGGCTCACTTGGCCGACGGGCAGACGATAACCGGATGGGTCATCCGTATCGATGCTACGATCACAGCAAGCGGATTCGTTATCCGATTCAACAGGGACGGATGGGTGAGCCATGAAGAGGACGGCTGTGGTCACGGCGGGAACGGGCGGCATCGGCTTGGAGACCGCCCTGGGGCTGGCGGCTGCCGGGTTCTCGGTCACCGTGGTCGGGCGCGACACCGACCGGGGCGCCCGTGCGGTCGAGCGGATCAACGCCCAAGGCCCGGCACAAGGCGCCCGGTTCCTGGCTGCCGACCTCGCCTCGCTCGACGAGGTGCGCACGCTGGCCGACCGGATCGCCGCCGACCAGGCCGCCGCGGGCGCACCGCTGACCGTGCTGGTCAACAACGTCGGGGCGATGTTCGCGGAGCGGCAGGACCTGGGCGGCATCGAGGCGTCGTTCACCGTCAACCACCTCTCGCCCTACCTGCTGACCGAACTCCTCCTCCCCACGCTGACGGCCGGCGCGCCGAGCAGGATCGTGAACGTGACCTCCGGTGCGGTCGCGCTCGCCAAGCGGACGTTCGACGCCGTTGAGCCGCCCGGCAGCTACTACGGCTTCCACTGGTACGGTCGCGCCAAGCTCGCGAACCTCACCTATACGCTCGACCTGGCCAAGCGGCTCGACGGCACCGGCGTATCGGTCTTCGCCGCCGACCCCGGTGGCGCCGCGACCGCCATGACCGACGGAACCATGACCGACCCGAAGATCGTCTCGCCCGCCCTGCGGCTGCTGTGGCCGCTGGTGCGCCGCAAGTTCGAACGCTCGACTTCGGGCCCGGCGTCCGTGGCGGCCAGGCCTTCGATAGTCGCCGCCACCGACGACGCCCTGACAGGCCGGACCGGCATCGTGATCGGCGCACAGGCCCAGCCCGTAAGCCCGTTCAACGCGGCGAACGACCCCCGTACCGTCGAGGCCGTGCGCCGGCTCAGCGAGCAGTACGCGCCGCTCGTCGCAGTCTGAGCCGCCGGCCCCCGACGCCGGCGCGGGTGGCCGCGTCGGGGGCCGGATAGGGCATCCGGTTAGCATGTCCCCATGCCGATTTCGCCGCTGCGCAAAGACGCGGCCCGCAACTGGGACCGGATCGTCGCCGTCGCCCGCTCGTTGGTCGACCAGGGCATACCGTTGCAGCTCAACGACGTCGCCCGCCGCGCCGGGCTGGGTGTCGGCACCGTCTACCGCCACTTCGCCACGACCGAGGCACTGCTGGAGACCGTCGCCACGCCGTGCCTGGAAGCGCTGGTCGCCCAGGGCGAGGAAGCTCTGGCCGACACCGACCCCCGGCGCGCGCTCGAGACCTTCCTGGCCCGCACGGTCGAGGCACAGGTCACCGACGCCTCACTGGCGCCGGTCGCCGCCGCCCCCTCGGACGCCCTGCCGCACACCACGGAGCTCAAGACGTCTTTGTGGGCGACCGGCAGCGCACTGCTCGACCGGGCGCGTGAGGCCGGGGTCGTACGCCCTGACCTGGTCTCCGCCGACCTGGTTCCCCTCATGTGCGGGATCGCCTACGCCGTAGACGTCCACAGCGGCGACCCGGCCGACCGGATCGACACCGCGCACCGCTATCTGGCCACCTTGCTCGGGGGTCTGCGTGCCGTGCCACCGCAACGGTGAGGCTCGTCATGCTCGTGCAGTCAATGCGCGGGTGTCGCCCGCTCGGGGCTGCCGTTCCTTATGTCGCAAGGGCGGGACGACTGCTGCCCTTCAACTTCCCTGGCCCGATTCCCGCTCCATGACGGAACGGAAGTCACGCGCGGGACGCCCGGTGACCCGCAGAACGGAATCGGTGACCCGGTCCTCGGCCCCCGCGGCGATGGCCTTGTCCATGTCGGCGAGCATCGTGGCGAATTCCTCGGGCATCAGCGCGGCCAGACGGCCCCGCAGCTCTTCGTGGGGCAGCGATCGGTGGACCACGGGCCGCCCGGTGACCTCCGCGACGATGGTGGCGATGTCGTCGTAGCCGAGGGCCTCGGGTCCGGTGAGCACGAGGTCGGTGTTGGGGGCGCGCACGTCGGTCAGGGCGCGGACGGCCACTGCCGCGATATCCTCGGCATCGACGAAGCCGACCCGGCCGGTCCCGGTGGCGGTGACGATGACGCCATCGGTACGGATGCTGTGCGCGTGCACATGACCGCCGGTGAAGTTCTGCATGAACCAGGAAGGCCGAAGCACCGCCCACTCGTCGAAGATGCCCGGTAGCGCCGCATGCACCTGACCCACGGCCGGACCGCCCTCTTGGATGGAAGAGGCACTCAGCAGCACCGCGCGCCGCACGCCGGCGGCACGGGCCCGGTGCAGAAAAGGCAGGACGACGGCCGCGGGATCGGGATCACCCACGGGCGGGACCACGTACACCCGTTCCGCGCCGTCGAGGGCGGCGTCATGGGTGCCGGCGTCGTACCAGTCGAAGGCGGCCGCCTCGGCACCCGGCACCGGGGTGGCCCTGCGGCTGGCCGCCTTGACGGCATGACCGGCGGCCGTCAGCTGCGCGCAGGTGCGGCTGCCGATGGTACCGGTGGCACCGATGACCAGCGTGGTGCCGGTGGAGGGAGTGACGCCGGTCGCCTTCATCGGCTGCCCTCGGCGTCGGTGTCGGCATCGGCGTCGGCGTCGGCGTCGGCGTCGGCGTCGGCGTCGGCGTCGGCGTCGGCGTCGGCGTCGGCGTCGGCGTCGGCGTCGGCGTCGGCATCAAGGACGGCGAGCGGGTTCCAGTAGTCGCGGTAGGAGGTGAACCGCCCGTCCTCGACGGTGACCACGGCGATGTACGTCATGTCGAAGGGGCGGCCGGTCCACACCAGCCGGCCGACACCCCGCATTTCGACCACGATCGTCCGCGGATCGGCGGTCTCGTGGATCCGCAGATCGGCCTCGGGAAAGTCGTGCAGGTCGATGCGCTCGGGGTAGGGCCGCATGTATGCGGCAACGGCTTCCCGCCCCTCCAGGCGCCGGGGCCATCCCGGGGGTGCGAACGGGAACTCCATCACGCCGCCCTCGGCCCACAGGCCCACCCAGCCCGGGATGTCCTTGTCGAGCAGGAGTTGCAGGCCGTGGCGGTAGAGAGCCGCCGGAGAGATCGACACGGGCACGGGTACGGACATGGGTATCCTCTCCCTCATGAAAACGGACCTTGAGTCCGCTTTGAGGAACGATACGGACCCGGGGTCCGTTTTTCAATCCGCTCGATGGAAGGAACCGCATGACCGAACGCAAGCCCCGCAAGGACGCCGCCCGTAACCGGCAGGCGGTTCTGGAGGCCGCCGACCTCCTCTTCGGCCGCTCCGAGAGCCCCGAGGACCTCACGATGGCCGACGTCGCGACAGCGGCCGGCGTCGGCAAAGGCACCCTCTTCCGCGCCTTCGGCGACCGCGCCGGCCTGCTCGGCGCGCTGTACGAGGCCCGGCTGGAACCCCTGCGGGAGGCGGTGGAGACGGGCCCACCGCCCCTCGGGCCCGCCACCCCGCCGCAGGAACGCGTGCCCGCCGTGCTCGACGCCCTCCTGTGCTTCAAACTCGACAACCGCCGCCTCGCACTGGCCCTCGAGGAGGCCGGGAGCAGCAGCCCGTACCAGGCCGGCCACTACGACTGGTGGCACGGCGTGCTCCAGTCCGCGCTGGAACAGGTCCCGGGTCTGGCCGACGCGGACGCCGGCTTCGCCGCGCACGCCCTCCTCGCCGCCACCCGGGCCGACCTCGTCGAGCGCCTGGCCGACCGGGAAGGCGTGCCGCGCGAGCGGTTGCGGGCCCAACTGGCGCAATACGCCGGCAGAGTCGTGGCCGCACGCTAGGACCGGCCGGTCGAGGAGCGCGACGACCTCGATCTCGACCAGGTGCCGCCCGGCACCGCGGCGGCGGGCGTCAGCTGGAAGCGGTTGACGGCTCGCCCCGCTCCGGGCCGTGCAGCGTCCCCGAGACGTACTCCATCGCGCGGGCGAATCCGGGGTCGGTCATCCGCCGCCCCATCTCCTCGTCGTCGACGTCCTCGATGTGGGTCTGGATCCACCACAGGTTGCCGAAGGGGTCGCGGACGCGCCCGACCTTGTCCCCGAAGAAGAGGTGGGTGACCTCCGTGACGGAGGTCCCGCCCGCCTCGACCGCGCGCCGGTGGACGGCCTCGGCGTCCTCCACGTACAGCCGGACGAAGGCGGGCGTGGGACCCCAGCCGGGCGGGCCGTCGAAGGCCATGATCCGCCCGTTCCCGATCCGCAGCTCGGCGTGGCCGATGGTGCCGTCCTCCATGACGAACCGGCCCAGGTCCTCGGCGCCGAAAGCCCGCTCCAGGTAGTCGATGAGCCCGGCGGTGTCGCTTCCGATGATCCAGGGCGTGATGGTGGTGTAGCCGTCCGGAACGGCCTTGACCGCTTCGCTGTCGCTCATGGGCCGAGGCTATGCGGGATGTAGGTCAGCTGCTTGCCTAGATGCGGCGTCGGTTCTACGGCATTCCCGGTCGGGCCGCCAGGAAGGCGGCAACCCCATCGCCGAACCGCTCGGGTGCCGGCAGAGCAGGCCGTGGCCGGCTTCACCGTGGATGATGGACGACGAGCCGGCAGTGGGCGGCGCCGGTGTGCTCGGGCGTCGCGCCGGGACGTGTTCAGCCACCCGACACCATTTGGTCGCGGACATGACAGATGCTGCCGAGAACGTCTTCCCCGTCAGGGCAAAACCCTTGCAAAGGAAGAAACATGACGATACGTCCGGCCGCTCGCGCTTCCACACTGATGCTCTGCACGGCACTCGCGGCCTGCGTCGCCCTCCCGGCACAGGCCTCCTCGATCAGCAGCATCCGGCCCAAGGCCGAGACCGCGCCGCTGTACGACGACGAGGCCGGCGGCGGCGCCAACGCGGACGACCCGGCCATCTGGCGCAACCCTGCCGACCCCGGCCGCAGCCTCGTCGTCGCCACTGCCAAGCAAGGCGGTCTGCGGGTCTACGACCTGGACGCCCGCCAGGTCCAGTCCATCCCCGCCCCGGCCGGCCCGGGCGCCGACGACAAGCCCGGCCGCTTCAACAACGTCGACCTCGTGCAGGGCCTGCGCCTGGGCGGCGCCCGCGCCGACGTCGCGGTGGTCAGCGACCGCGGCAACGACCGGCTGCGGATCTACCGCATCGACCGGGACAAGCCCGGCGGCCCGCTCACCGACGTCACCGACCCCGGAGCGCGCCCCGTCTTCTCCGCCGACCAGGCCGAGGTCAACAAGCAGAAGACCGCCTACGGCCTGGCCACCTGGACCGACCGCACCACCGGCCGCTCCTACGCCCTGGTCAGCCAGCGCCACCGCACCCGGATCGCCCTGCTCGAACTGCTCGCCACCCCGGCCGGCACCGTCGACTACCGCCAGGTCCGCACTCTCGACCTGCCGTCCTCCTTCCGCCTGCCCAGCGGCGCCACCTGGGCGCCCTGCGCCGAACCGGGCGAGCTGCCGCAGGTCGAGGGCATGGTCGTCGACCCCGCGGACGGCACCCTGTACGCAGGCCAGGAGGACGTCGGCATCTGGCGCATCGACGCGGGGCTCACCGGCACGCCGAAGCTGATCGACAAGGTGCGCGAGTACGGCGTCCCCGGCACCTACGACCCCCGGACCGAGGAGTGCACGGCGGGCGCCGATCCCGGCTACGGCGGCAAGCGCCTGACGGCCGACGTCGAGGGGCTCACCCTGGTCACCGAGCCGGACGGCGACGGCTACCTGCTGGCCTCGAGCCAGGGCGACAACACCTTCGTCGCCTACGACCGCGAACGCGACGACGACAACGAGTTCGAGGGCGCCTTCCGCATCACCGCGGCCTCGGCCTCCCTCGACGGCTCCGAGGTGTGCGATGGTGCTGCCGCCCTGAACGCCCCCCTCGGCTCCCGGTACCCCCGCGGCCTGCTGGTCGTCCAGGACGGCCAGGAAACCCCCGGCGACGGCGACCGCGAGGCCACCGGGTTCAAGTTCGTCGACCTGGGCAAGGTCATCGACGCCATCGACTGACAGTGAAGATTGGCCATGGCACCGCTCGGGGGTCTGACTCTCCGACTGACTGACGCTTCGGCTGTCCTTCGTGGGAATCGTCGGCCTGCCGGGTGGTGCCTCTTGGCGCGTGGCCGGTCGGGCGTCCGTGACTTCATAGGAGCCCGGCCAAAGGTCCCATCACTGTCTTGTCCGTCTGCCCGACCGGCTCGTGCCCTCCCACTGGTGCGCGTTGGAAGGGCAGCACACAACAGCATGGCAGCACAGGACATAGAGGTGGTCGGCGGGATCGACACCCATGCCGATCTCCACCAGGCCGCGGTCATCGACGGCATCGGCCGCCACCTGGCCACCCAGAAGTTCGAGACCACTCCGGACGGCTACCGCAGGCTGCTGAACTGGCTGCACTCACATGGCGAGGTCCTCGCTGTCGGAATTGAGGGGACCGGCGCCTATGGCGCGGAGATCGCCCGGTTCCTCACCTCCAACGCCGTCACCGTGATCGAGGTGGACCGCCCCGACCGCAAGGCCAGGCGGGACAACGGCAAGTCCGATCCCATCGACGCCTACGCGGCGGCGACCGCGGTCCTGTCCGGCCGGGCCGGTGGAACCCCGAAAGCCAGAAACGGCATCGTGGAGGCGATCCGGTCCCTGCGCGTGGTCCGCAAGAGCGCGGTCAAGGCCCGAACCCAGACCATCAACCAGATACGCACCCTCATCGTCACCGCGCCCTCCGGCGTCCGGGACAGACTGCGCGGCCTGTCCGCGAAGGAACTGGTCGACACCCTGGCCCGCTCCCGCCCGGCAGGCGAACTCGCATTCGACACTTTCGTCGGCGGGCACACCCCCGCCCGTCACCCCTTGACCCGGGTCTGCTCCTCCTGTGTCCTTCTCAGCTGTTCGGCCAGTTCGGCGCCGCGCTCCTCGAGCGACGCGCTTGCGCGTCGTTGGCCTTGCCACGGGGCGCCGCTGGCCTGGGGGCGGCAGCCCGTACTCCAGCAGAGCTAGCGGGTGCGGGCCAGGAACAGGTCGCTCAGGTGGTCCATGGCGATGCCGCCGCCGTGGGCGTCCAGGACCCGGGCGGTCTCGCTCAGGAGCCGCTCGCGCTGCTCGGTCGGCAGGACGCGGTAGCGCGAGAGCGAGGCCAGGTGCCCCACGTAGCGGTCCGTGTCCCAGTGGTGCTCCCGGCGGAACCGGTGCGCGCACAGGTCGGTGAACCGGCCGTCGCGCCGGCATTCGGCGTCCGGCCAGGAGCCGGGTACGGCGCCCCAGTTGCCCGGGACGTCACCGAAGGAAGAGGCCGGCTCGCCGTGCGGCGCGTTCGCCATCCCGTGCCTGCGGTCGACCTCGGCGAGAGCGGCGTGGACCTCGGCGTCCCGTACGCCCTGGAGGTTCCAGAACAGGGCGATCGCGCCGCCGGGGGCGAGGACGCCGTGGGCCAGGTCCCAGCGCCGCTCCGGGTCGAGCCAGTGCCAGGACGTGGCGGCAAGGAGGAGCCCGAAGGACCGGCTGCCGCTCGGCCGCCGGTCCTCGAAGGGTCCGACCTCCACCCGGACGTGCGGGTAGGGGGCGGTGTTGCGGCGCAGGACGCCGGCCATGCGCTCGTCGGGTTCGATGCACACCAGCGGAGTTCCGGCAGCGGCGAACGGCACCGTGGCCTTGCCGGTGCCGGCGCCCACCTCCAGCGCCGCACTTTCGCCGAGGGCCGCGTAGGCCAGTACCTCCCGGACCAGGGGCTTCGGATATCCGGGTCGGGTGGCGTCGTACAGCTCGGCCACCTCCCCGAAAACCTGGCCGCGCGTCCTGTCGATCTCGAACTGCTCCTGCGGGGCCATCCGCGTCCTCTCGCCACCGTGATCGGCAAGCGGCCCACGCTACCGGCCCGCCTCCAGGACGGGGTGCCATTCGGCGAGCAGGATGGTGGCGTCGTCGGCGAGGTGGCCGTTGTGGTGGGCGAGGATCGCGCGCACCAGGCGCCGCAGCGCCTCGGGTGCGGGCTCGCCGGCGGCGGTGGCGCGGATGATCGAGTCGATGAGCCGGCTCTCCCCGAACAGGTCCCCGGTGCTCGAGCGGGCCTCGGTGACCCCGTCCGTATGGATCAGGAGGCGGTCGCCCGGTTCGAGCTGGGCGTGGTGCACCACGGCACGGGGCCGCCGGTCCTCGGGGTCGGTGGGCAGGCCGAGCGGGAGCTGTACGGGGCGTTCGAGCGCGCCGTGGACGACGTGCTGGCGGCGGATGATCATCGGGGGCGGGTGGCCGCAGTTCACCCAGGTCAGTGCCCCGGTGGCCAGCGCCAGGTCGGCGAAGACGCCGGTGAGGAGCCGGTCCGGCAGCCACCGGTGGAGGGCGGCGTCGACGGTGGAGGGGATGTCCGCGAGATCGCCGCCGGAGCGCCGGGTGGAGCGGGAGCCTGCCATCGCGACGGCCGCACACAGGCCGGAGGCCAGGTCGTGGCCCATGGCGTCGATGACGGCCATGTGCAGGGCCGTGGGGGTGAGGGTGTGGTCGAAGGCGTCCCCGCCGATCTCGTAGGCCGGCTCCAGGATCGCGCTGGAGGTCGCCTCCGGGCAGCCGATCGTGCGGGGCGGCATGAACGCCCAGGCGAGCTCGGCCTGCAGGAGCATCGGTTTGCTCCGGGTCAGGCGCGAGACCAGATCGCCGAAACGGCTCTTGGCCGCGATCAGCTGCCCCGTCAGCGAGGCGAGGGACTTGCACTGCTCCAAGGTGGCCGACTCCAGCGCCGAGGCGGTCAGGCGCAGGACCCCCAGCCTCTCCACCCCGTCCACCAGCGGCAGCCACAGCACCAGGTCACTGCCCGACGACAGCTGCACGGTGCCGGTCCGGTACGCCCACCCGGCCAGCGATCCGTCCACCGCGACGCCGGTCTCCGCAGGCCCCTGCTGCTCCGTTCCCTGGCCGTGGTGGACGCCGTCCGGTACGGGGACGAGACGGATCTGCTGCAGGTCGGAGAGGAAGATCACGGCGTCGGTCATGCCGACGGCCCGGGCTGCCGTGCGGACCGTGCCCGGGAGGTCGCCGGGTCCGAGGCGGTGGCTCTCGGCCAGCAGGTCGGCCAGGAGATGGCTGAACTCGGCTTCTTCCACTGCTGTCACCACCACTCGGCCAGGGACCTGGGGGCGGGCCCCGTCCGGCGTCTGCCCGGTCCGGCCCCGCCCACGCGCGTGTGGCCGGAAATGGGAAGGGTAGGCGCTGCCCATGAACACACAGCGTCCGCTGGCCGTGGTCACCGGGGCCTCGACCGGCATCGGCTACGAGATCGCACGGGAACTCGCCGACGGGGGCCACGACCTCGTCATCGCGGCCGAGGGACCCGACATCCACCTCGCCGCGCGCCGCCTCGCCCCCCATGCGCAGGAGGTCGGGGCCGTCCGGGCCGACCTGGCCACGTACGACGGCAGCGAGACCCTGGTCCACGAGGTGCACCTGCGGCAGCGGCCGGTGTCCGTGCTGGTGCTGAACGCCGGGGTCGGCAGGGCGGGCGGGTTCCTGGAGACCGACCTCGCGGACACCGCCCGGGTCATCGACCTCAACATCGCCTCCACCGTGCACCTGGCGCGCCGGCTGCTGCCGGAGATGGCCGCGCGGGGCGCGGGGCGGCTGCTGCTCACCTCGTCCGTCGCCGCCGAGCTGCCGGGTCCGTACCACGCGGTGCACAACGCCTCCGAGGCCTTCCTGTACTCGTTCGGCCTGGCCCTGCACGAGGAGCTGGCCCGGTACGGGGTCTCGGTCACGGTGCTGCTGCCCGGGGCGACGGACACCGCGTTCTTCGCCCGGGCCGGCCTGCTCGGGACCCGACTCGGCCGCACCCGCAAGGACGATCCGGCCCTGGTCGCCCGGCAGGCCTGCCGGGCGCTGGCCTCGGGCCGTGCGCGGGTGGTGGCGGGCTCCCCCGCGACCCGGGCCGAGGAGCTCGTGGTTCACGCCCTGCCGGTCCGGACGAAGGCGGCCCTGCACCGCCACGAGGCCGAGCCGGTCCACGGCCGCAGCGGGATCGCGGGCCGGCTGGCGGGGATGGCCGGAGCCGACCTCACCGGCGCAGCGTGGTCCTGGGCGGCTCACCGTACGCGCGCCGGTAGGCGGCGGCGAACCGGCCCGCATGGGTGAACCCCCAGCGGGCTGCGATGTCGGTGACGGTGGCCCCGGCCCCGGGGTCCGCGTCCTGCAGGTCGGTGTGGGCGTGGTCGAGGCGGACGCGCCGCGCGTAGTCCAGTGGCGTGGTGTCCATGTGCCGCCTGAAGGCGTACTGGACGGCGCGCGGGGTCACGTACGCCGCGGCGGCGACGTGGGCGAGGGTGATGTCGTGCTGGGCGTTGGCCTCGATGAACGCCTTCGCCCGGCGCAGCGTCTCCGGGCCGGCGTCCCGGGTGTCGGCCGTCAGGGGGCTGGTGTCGAGGTCGTTCGGGAACACCACCAGCGCCGTCGCCGCCAGCAGCCGCGCGGTCTCGGCCGCGACCAGCGGGGAGAACCCGCCGGGCGTCAGGACGACGCACCGGGCGAAGTCCGCGGTGCGCTGCCACAGCGCGGCCATCCGCAGGCCGGCGGGGACCAGGTCGGTGAAGTGCAGCGGGCGGCTGCGCCGCGGTGACGCGTCGTCCGCCGCCCGTCCCACCAGCTCCCCGGGCAGCAGCACCGAGGAGATCCGCAGGTCGTCGGTGAGGAGGGTGCGGCCCTCGTCCGGCCGGCCGTCCAGACAGACGTCACCGGTCCCGAGCCGCTCGTGCCGGTCGCCGCTGCGCAGGTCCGCGCGCCCGGCCTGCAGGCAGCTGACCGTGAGGAGCCCTGCGGGTGCGAAGACCATGCTCAGCCGGCCGGGGAGGAGGAGCTCCGTCAGGGCGAAGGGGCCGGCATCGATGCGGGCGAACCCGTACTCGCCGGCGCCCACGAGGCGGACCTCCATCCGTACGGCAGTCCCGCAGGCGGCTTCCAGGTGGTCCCGTGCCGACTGCGGGTCACGGGTGGTGTACGTCCTGCGTACTGCCTCGGTATCGGTCATGTCGTCACCACCCTCGCAGGGCACCTACCCGGCGGGGTCGCGATCAGGCAAGGGATCAGGGGATCAGCTCGGATCCTGGCATTCCGGATCGCTCGGGTCCTCCGGGTCGTCCGCGTCCTCCCGCGCCAGGGCGAGGGCGAGCTGCTGGAGGATCTGCTCGGTGGTCTCCTGCGGATCGGCATCGTCGTGGGCGTCGGCGAGCGTGTCGAAGGCCAGCAGGAATCCGTTCACCAGCGCGCTGAAGGGCTCGGACAGCTGCTCCAGCACCGCCCAGCCCGCTTCCGCGGCGGTGGCTTCGACCGGAACCAGGAACTGGTCGGGGATGGCCTCGGCCAGGAGGTCGGAGACGAACTCGTCCGCGGCGCCCGACCGGGCGGCGGTGATGGCGGCGATGGCCTTGAGCTTGACCTCGTTCTCCCTCATCGGTCGCCCCCCGGTGCCCTGTCGTGGGCCATGTCGTGGGTTCCGGCGTGGCTCGCGCCGTTGGATCTGCCGTTGGTTCTGCCGTTGGTTTTGCCGTTGGTTCCGTCGTTCGTTCCACCGTTCGTTCCGACGTTGGTCATGCCGTATCCATCGTCGCTCCTGTGGTCACCGTGGTGCGCGGGGAACCGCGGTGCACCCTCCTCGGCGGAGTGTGCGGCGACCACGACCGTGATCGTCTTGCCCGACGGCCGGCTCTCGACCGTCACGTGCTCCGCAAGCCGGTTGATCATGACCCAGCCGAACCGTCCGGGCACATCGGCAGGGGTGGGCCGGTCGAGGGGCAGGTCCGGATCCGCGTCGGAGACCTGGACGACGGCCTCGGGGGGCCGGCAGCGGATCCGGAAGGCGGTCGCGCCGCCCGCGTGCCGCCGCGCGTTGGCGACCAGCTCGGTGACCACGAGGAGCGCGTCCTCGGCGTCCGGCCCGGTGACGCCGTGGACGGCCAACACGGCGGACGTCACGTCCCGGGCCTGCTCGCAGGTCGGGCCGCCGACGGCTCGCGGTCCCATGGGTCGCCTCCTCTCTGCGGCGTCGCTCCCCCGCCACAGTGCCCCTGGCTCCGGACCCCGGTTCCCCGGCCTCCCGGCCTCCGGGCCCCTGCGGCCCCTGGGGCCCCGTCAGGACGGGTCCGGGCTCCTCGTAGGCGCGTCTGTCCTCGGCGGATGGCTCGAAACCAGCAGAAGGCCCCGGGTCGGGCGGCGGCCGCCCGGCGGTGCGGGCGGCGGTTCGTTCCGCGGACGGAACCGGGGAACGTGTTCGCCTACGGGGCTGCGACGGCCCCCCGGCGGCGCCGACCATGAAGTGATGTCTCCCGTCCCCGCCCCCGTCCCCGGCGCCGTGGAGGTGAGATCCCGATGGCCGAACCGTCACGCCATGACACCGCCTTCGAGGCGCGCCCGGCCGCCCGGGCGCTCGTCACCATCGAGGGCCTGCCCCGCGACCGCGTGACGGCCCTGGTGGCAGGTGAGGTCACGGAGGGCACCCTGACGCCGCTGCGGCGCAGCCTGACGACTGCGCTGGAGTCGTCCGCGGGCGGCCTCGACCTCGATCTGTCGGACGTGGGCTTCTGCGACGTCGCCGGTCTGCACATGCTGCTGGAGCTGCGGGCCCTGGCCGCGGCCCGTCACCGCAGCCTGTCCGTCACGGCCGTCTCCCCGCCGGTCCTGCGGCTCTTCCGTGCCACCGGCTGCGCGGCGCGGCTGATCGGCGCGGACCCGGCCGCGGCCAGGTCGCTGTTCGTCACCGCCGAGCTGCGCCGCGAGCTGGCACGCACCGGGGCTTCGTGGGCATCGGGCCCAGGAGGGCCGGGCGATTGCCTGCACATCTGCATCGACGGTGAGACGGCGACCGTCACCTGGCCGGCCGCCGTCGGGGATGGCGGGGCGCAGAAGGCGCTGTACGAGGCGGTCGCTTCGGCGCTGCACCGGGCGGGGCTTCGCTCGGTGCGGTACCGCACGGCGTCGACACGCCGCACGCCGCAGGCGGAGTCAGTCCGGGCCGCCCTGTTCGGGCCGCGGGCCCTGCGCAGGAGCCGCCGCGTGTGACGGCCGTGGGGCTGCCCGGTCCGGCGGCCCCGGGAGTCAGCCGCCGCCGGGGTCAGTCGTCGCCCGGAGCCCAGAAGTCGGCCAGGTGTGCCGCGCCCGGTGCGAGCTCCCGCCACGGACACGTCACGGTCAGCACGACCACACCACAGGTGGGAAAGGCCTCGTCCAGCCGGTGGCGCAGCTGCTTCGGACCACTCCCGCACAGGGCGGTCGCCAGCTCGTGCACGGCCGGGTTGTGCCCGACGAGCAGGACGCCGGACAGGCTCGGCGCATGCTCCCGCAGGGCGGCGAGGAGGTCGTCCCCGTCGGCGTGGTAGAGCCGTTCCGCGTAGTACGCGGGCGGTGGGTCGGAGAGGTGGGGGATCATCAGCTGCCAGGTCCGGCGGGCCCGTACGGCGGTGGAGCACTGGGCCAGGTCGACACGGTGCCTGGACTCCTCCAGCCAGCGCCCCGCCGCGCCGGCGTCGCGGCGCCCGCGCGCGGTGAGGTCCCGGTCGGGGTCGTCCGCCGCGTCCTTGGGCACGGCCTTGCCGTGGCGCACGAGGACGATCCGGCGCTCGCTGCTCGCTGACCTGCTCTCTGACATGGGATGCCCTCCGTCCGGGACGGCTTCTGGATGCGGATACGGCCGGGGTTCACGGCAGCCGCATGGCCTCCTCGAGGCCGGGGCTGATGGTCAACACGTCCTGGACGCCGGCCAGTTCGAGGAGCCTCAGCAGCCTCGGCGGTGGCGCCACGAGGCGCAGCCGGGTCATCCGGCGCACGCGCAGGAGGAGGTTGAGGAAGGTGGAGTCGGCAAAGGTGAGGTCGGCGGTGTCCAGGACGACGACGGAGTGCTCGCGCGCGGCGCGCAGCAGTTCCGCTTCCAGCGGTCCCACCGTGTCCTGGTCCAGCTCTCCGGCTGCCCGTACCAGGGCCACGCCGTTCCGGTCCGGTCCTACGCCGTCGGATGCTGCGCGGTCAGGTCCTGCACGGTGGGCTCCTGCGCCGTCGGCTCCTGCGGGGTCGGCTTCTGCGCGGTCGCGCCGCAGCTCGTTCACGTGGACCGCCTCCTCACTCCTGCTCGCCCCCTTCGCGGGGCGCCTGCCCGGCTTCGTGGCGCGTACGTCGCCGGGTTCACGACGCGGACCGATTCGTTCGTTGTACGGACGAAGGCCGATCCGAGGGATTCGCTTCGCGGCTGTTCGCGGCCCTGGCGCGCAGACGGGGACCGGGTCGGCCGCGGCCCGGTTCCCTGGCCCGGCCCCGTCACGCGACCGGGGTCAGGAGGCTGGTGTCGGCGCCCGACGTGGCGAGGGCGAGGGCGTCCACCACGGCGCCGAGTCCGCCCCACCGCTCGCGCACGGCCCGCTGCCTCGACGCCCCGCACCCGCGGGTGCGCAGCTGCCGCAGCAGGCCCGCCACCAGCTCCTGGTCGCCCGTGGCGGCGAGTCCCGGTGCGGCGAGCTCCACCATGCGGTCCAGCAGGAGAAGCGCGCACACCTCGTCCCCGCTGACGGGGTCCAGGCCGGGGCCCTCCAGGCCGTGGACCGCGGCGTAGGCGTAGGCCTGGCGCAGCCGGGGCGCCGGCGGTGCGGCCGGCGGCGCCCCGGCCCCGACGGCGGGCAGCAGGGCCACGGTCAGGCCGCGGAGCAGGGCGGCCAGCAGCACGACGGTGTCGAGGTCGGCGTTGGCATCGGGTACCAGGACCTCCAGGGTCGGCCGGTGCGCCGAGGGACCGGAGCCGTGGAGCTCCGTGTCCGGCCGGTTGCGGCGGCGTACGGGAACGGGCGGGCGGCCGAACCGCACGGAGCGCCAGCTGGCGCAACCGGCGTCGCGGCCGTACACGAAGGGGGAGTTGGCGGCGAGGGAGACGATCACGGGCAGCCACGGCTGGAGGTGACGGGCGAGCTCCAGGGCCTGCTGTCGGTCGAGCGGGCCGATGTGGATGCGGCAGCCGCACACCGGGCCGGCGCGACGGTCGGCGGGTGCGGCCGGACGCGGGATCTGCGCGGAGCCGGACGGCGCCGGCGGAGCGGGCGGCCTGTCCTCGGGCAGTACGGGCGCCCCGGCGGCGATGCACCGGCAGCCGGTCTCCCGGGCGGCACGCGCCATGGTGCCGCGCAGCCAGTCCAGTTCGGTGCGCAGGCCCGCGCTGTCGGCCGTGGGTTCGGTGTCGACACCGACCTGGGCGGGGCGGTGCCCCGCGGTCACCTGTTCGCCGAGTTCGCAGCGGGCCACTGCCACGAGCTGCGGCCCGCGGTCGGTGAGGCTCCGGCTGCGGGCGTCCATCACCAGGTACTCCTCGTGCACCGCCATCGCCAGCCGCTTGAGCCTGGCCATCGTGCCGCCTCCTCGGGTTCCGGTCCGGGTTCTGGCCCCGGTTGCCGTTTCGGGTTCCTGTTCTGGCTTCTCTACCGGGCGGCGGTTCAGTCCTCGCCGCGGACGTCGTTCGTGCACGGTTGCTGCGTGGACATGCGTCTACCCGGCCGCCCTCGGAGCATGCCGCGGGCTCCCTCCCCGCCGCCCGACGAGCGCTGCGCGGCCATGTCGGCCTCCCGGCCGCCCGGTTGGGTGCCCTCGGCCGCCCGCCGGCAGACCGGCCGGAAAGCCCCGGGGCATGGAAGTGCCCGGACCGGGCAGGTGTGCGGCGATCAACGGCACCGGCATGGCGGGGCCGCCGGCCGCGCACCGGCGACGGTCCATCCCGGCCCCGCGGACCGCGGCGTGTGAGGCGGTGGGTGTTCATGGACACGCAACTGACTGCTCTGCGATCCCGGGAGATGCTCCTCGAGCCCGAGGACCTGCTGGAGATCGCCTACGAGGTGGGCCGCGACTACCCGCGCTGGCGGTCGCGGCTGGCCGAAGCGGACGGCGAGGGCAGCTGGATCCAGCTGTTCCGGGACGGCCGGCTCGGGGTCTGGGCCATCGGCTGGCACTGCATGCCTCCGGGCGCCGGCTACCTCGACCACGAACAGGTGCGGGGTGCGGTGTTCGTCGCCCGCGGCGCCCTCACTCACGAGCATGCCCGGCTGGGCAGCGCCCCGCACGTCGTGGAGGTCGGCGCGGGGAACGGGTTCTGCTTCGACGAGGCCCTCTACCACCGGATGCACCCCGTCCGGGACGCCGGGCCGACCGTCACCGTCCACGTGTTCGCGACGCCGTCCCGGCAGACCTCCCAGGGCGACGGCTCCGCATGTCCGGCCCTGCGGCTGGGACTGCCGTGAGGAGTTCGTCCTGCGCAGGTCCCCGGGCCGCTGCTGCGGCAGCCGCAGGGGCGGCCGGCCGGAAAACGAACACGCGCCGCCCGGGGTGACGGGCCGGGGACCCGCCCCGCGACCGGCCCGCCGGTTCACTCCAATGGCGTCCCCGCCGCGCCGTGAGCCGCCCGCCACGGGCAGGGTGGGTCACGTCGGCGCTCCCCCGCGGGGCGCCTTCCTCCGCCCGGGCCCGAGCCCGCACCGAGGCCGCTTTGCCGAGAGTTCCCGAGATCCGGCCCCCGCGCCGGCCCCTCCCAGGGAGATCCCCATGGCTTTCTCGCCGGACCACCGCTGGACGCATGCCGTCGTCACCGGCGGCGCCGGATTCGTGGGCTCGCACCTGTGCGCGGCCCTGCTCGCCGCGGGTACCGAGGTCACGTGCCTCGACGACTTCAGCACCGGTCTGCCCGGCAACATAGCCGGGCTGCTGGACCATCCCGGTTTCACCCCGCGCCGGGCCGACGTCACCCGCCCGTTCACCGTGGACCGGCCGCCCGACCTCGTCCTGCACCTCGCCTCGCCGGCGTCTCCCGCCGACTACCTGCGGCTGCCGCTGCACACCCTGGACGCCGGCAGCCTGGGCACCCGCAACGCCCTGGAGCTGGCCCGCCGCAGCGGCGCCCGGTTCGTCCTGACCTCCACCTCGGAGGTGTACGGGGATCCGCACGAGCACCCGCAGAGCGAGTCGTACTGGGGCCACGTCAACCCGGTGGGCCCGCGCAGCGTGTACGACGAGGCCAAGCGCTTCGGTGAGGCGCTCACCACGGCGCACTCCGCGGTCCACGGCACCGACACCTGCATCGTGCGGCTGTTCAACACCTACGGGCCCGGCATGCGGGGCCACGACGGGCGGGCGGTCCCCACGTTCATCCGGCAGGCGCTGGAGGGCGTACCGCTCACCGTCACGGGCGACGGCCGTCAGAGCCGCTCCCTGTGCTACGTCGACGACACGGTGGCCGGCATCCTGGCCGCGGCCGCCCACGGGCTGCGCGGACCGGTGAACATCGGCAACCCCGACGAGATCACCATGGCCGACCTGGCCCGGCGGATCATCGAGCTGACCGGTTCGGCCTCGGAGATCCGGTACGTGGAGCGGCCGGTGGACGACCCGGCGGTCCGCTGTCCCGACATCACGCTGGCCCGCGGAAAGCTCCAGTGGGAGCCGCAGGTGGAGATGGCGGACGGGCTGCGGCGGACCATCGCCTGGTTCCGGTCCCAGGGCGGCCGACCGGTCCGCCCCGGGCCGGACGGCTCCGGAACCTGAAGGACGGTAGCCATGCGCATCCTCGGTATCAACGCCCTCTTCCACGACCCCGCGGCCGCACTCGTCATCGACGGGCGGACCGTGGCGGCCGCCGAGGAGGAACGGTTCACCCGGCGCAAGCACGGAAAGCGGCCGGTGCCGTTCTCCGCCTGGGAACTGCCGGTCGAGTCGGCCCGCTGGTGCCTTCGCAGGGCCGGCCTGCGCCCGCAGGACCTCGACGCCGTCGCCTACTCCTACGATCCGCGGCTCGCCCGCCCGGCCGCCGACATGGGGCTGGACGACCCCTGGGACCACCTCCGGCAGACCTACGCGCGCGAGGCCCCCGGCTTCCTGGCCACCGCCCTGCCGGGGCTCGACCCCGGGCTGGTGCGCTTCGTCCCCCACCACATGGCGCACGCGGCTTCCGCCGCCTTCGCCGCGGACGGCGCCGCACGCAGCTCCGTACTGGTGCTCGACGGCCGCGGGGAACGGGCCTCCCACCTCGCGGCCCGGCGCACGGGCGCCGAACTGGAACCGTTGTACGCCCAGGAGCTGCCGCACTCCCTCGGCCTGGTCTACGAGGAACTGACCGCGCACCTGGGGTTCCTGCGGTCGTCCGACGAGTTCAAGGTGATGGCCCTCGCCTCCCACGGCACCCCGAGGATGCTCTCCGAGCTGCGCCGGTACGTGTTCCCCACCGGCGACGGCGGTTTCCGGGCGAACGCCGTGCCCTGGCACGAGCTCTGCCCGCCCCGCGGCCCCGACGAGCCCTGGACCCGCGACCACGCCGACACCGCGGCCTCGGCGCAGGCCGTGCTGGAGGAGACCCTGCTCGACCTGGTGCGCTGGCTGCACGGCCGCACCGGCGACGAGGTGCTCACGCTGGCCGGCGGCGTCGCCCTCAACTGCGTGGCCAACGCGCGGATCTCCCGCGAGGGACCGTTCTCCCGGGTGTGGGTCCAGCCCGCGGCCGGGGACGCCGGCACCGCCCTCGGCGGCGCCCTGCTGCTCGCCGCGGGCGCGGGCGACGACCCGGAGCCGATGGACGGCGCCGACCTGGGCCGGGAGTGGTCCGACGCGGAGCTCGGGGCCTGGCTGAAGGACGCGGGCGTGCCCTTCGACCGTCCCCCCGACATCGCGGACACCGTGGCGCAGGCCCTGGCCGACAACGCCGTGGTGGCCTGGTTCCAGGGCCGCTCGGAGTACGGCCCGCGGGCGCTCGGACACCGGTCGCTGCTCGCCCACCCCGGGCACGCGGGGAACCTGGAGCGGCTCAACGACGTCAAGGGCCGGGAGCAGTTCCGGCCGGTCGCGCCGATGGTGCTGGCCGACCGGGCCGCCGAGCTCTTCGACGGCCCGCTGCCGAGCCCGTACATGCTCTTCGTGCACGACGTACGGCCGGGCTGGGCCGAGCGGATCCCGGCCGTGGTGCACGTCGACGGAACGGCCCGCATCCAGACCGTCGACGCGGCGCGCGAACCGCTGGTGGCGCGGATGCTGCACGCCTTCGAACGGCTCACCGGGCTGCCCGTGGTGGTCAACACCAGCCTGAACACGGCCGGCCGGCCCATGGTCGACGATCCGCGGGACGCGCTGGAGTGCTTCGGCTCGGCGCCGGTGGACCTGTTGGCCATCGGCCCGTACGCGGTCCGCCGCGGCCGGATGTTCCGCACCTCGCCCGAGGGGTGGTCGGTGTGAACGCCCCGGGGTCTGCGGTCCGTTACGCCGTGGTCGTGCCCACCGTCGGCCGCCCGCAGCTGCGGGCCTGCCTGGAGGCGCTCGCGGGCACGCGCGGGCCGGGCCCCTGCCGGGTGGTCGTCGTGCACGACCGGCCGGGACCCGGCGGGTCGGTCCCGCCGCTGGAGATACCCGCCGCGCTGCGTCCGCTGACCGTCGTGGTGCCGGGCGCGGCCCGCGGCCCGGCCGCCGCCCGCAACGCGGGCTGGTGCGCCGCGGGCGACGTCCCCTGGATCGTCTTCCTCGACGACGACGTGGTGCCCGGCCCCGACTGGGGTGCGGAGCTGGCCCGCGACCTCGCGGCCGCCGGCCCCGCGACCGCCGCGGTCGCCGCGCGGATCGAGGTGCCGCTGCCCGCCGACCGGCGGCCCACCGACTGGGAGCGGTGCACCGCGGGCCTGGCCACCGCACGCTGGATCACCGCCGACATGGCCGTCCGCACCGGGGCGCTGGAGGCGGCCGGCGGGTTCGACGAGCGCTTCCCGCGGGCCTTCCGGGAGGACGCCGACCTCGCGCTGCGCCTGCTCGCCGGCGGCTGGAGCCTGGCCGAGGGCGCGCGCCGCACCCGCCATCCGGTCCGGCCCGCGGACCGCTGGGTCTCGGTGCGCACCCAGGCCGGCAACGCCGACGACGTCCTGATGGACCGGCTCCACGGCCGCGGCTGGCGGGCCCGGGCGGGTGCCCCGCTGGGCCGGCGGCCCGGCCATCTGGCGGTGACGGCCGCCGCCTGCGCCTCGGCGGCCTGCGCGCTGCTCGGTCGCGGGCGCGCCGCCGCCTGGTGGGCCGGGGCCTGGCTGGTCGGGACCGCCGAGTTCGCCTCGGCCAGGATCGCGCCCGGACCGCGTACCCGCGGCGAGGTCCTCACCATGGCCGTGACCAGCCTGCTCATACCGCCCGCCGCCACCTGGCACTGGGTGCGCGGGCTGGCCGCGCACCGGCGGGTGCGGGCCACCGCGCCGGCCGCTCCCCCGCCGGCCCCGTCCGCGGCCGGTCGGGAGTCGGCCGCGGCCCCGGCAGGTGCGCAGTGACGCCCCGCGCCGTCCCGCGCCCGGCGGGGACCGCCGGAGCCTGGCGGCCCCGCGGCCCCTGGCTGTGGCGCGGTCGGGCGGCCGACCGCAGTACGGACGCACCGGCGCCCGGCGCGGCCTCCGTACGGGGCGCGCTGCCGTCGGCGGTCCTGTTCGACCGGGACGGCACGCTCGTCGAGGACGTCCCCTACAACGGCGACCCGGGCCGCGTCCGGGCCATGCCCACCGCGCGCGAGGCCGTGGCCCTCCTGCGGGGGCTCGGCGTACCCGTGGCGGTGGTCAGCAACCAGTCGGGGGTCGGACGCGGGGTGCTGACCCGGCGTCAGGTGCGGGCGGTCGCCGACCGGGTGGACGCCCTGCTCGGCCCGCTCGGCCTGTGGGCCGTGTGCCCCCACCGCCCGGACGAGGGCTGCGGCTGCCGCAAGCCCCTGCCCGGCCTGGTCCTCGCGGCCTGCGCCGCCCTGGGCGCCGACCCGCGGCGGGCGGTGGTCATCGGCGACATCGGGGCCGATGTGGCCGCCGCCCGGGCGGCGGGCGCCGGGGCGGTGCTGGTGCCCACCGGCGCCACGCGCTCCGAGGAGGTGGTCGCGGCCCGGCACACCGCCCCCGATCTGCTGGCCGGCGTACGGCTCGCCCTCACGCTCGCCCGGGACGGCGCGTCCGGCCCGGCCGCGGACCCGGGAGGTGGGCGGGGGTGACGGCCCCCCGGACCCTCGTCGTGCGCCTCGACAGCGCCGGGGACGTGCTCCTGGCCGGGCCCGCCGTCCGGGCGGTGGCGGCCGGGTCCTCGTACACGGCCCTGCTGTGCGGGCCCCAGGGCGCTCCGGCGGCCGCGCTGCTGCCCGGCGTGCAGCGGATCTACGTCCACGACGCCGCCTGGGTGGGTTTCACGCCGCCGCGCACCTCGCGAGAGGAGTGCGACCTGCTGCTGGACGCCTTGGCCGCCGAGCGGTTCGACCGCGCGCTGATCTTGGTCTCGCACCACCAGAGCCCGCTGCCGGCGGCCCTGCTGCTGGCGCTGGCCGGGATCGGGGAGGTCGCGGCCGACTGCACCGACTACCCCGGCTCCCTGCTGGCGCTGCGCCACCGGAGGCGGGCCGGCCGCCACGAGGCCGAGGCCGCCCTGGACCTGGCCCGGGACTTCGGCTTCCCGCTGCCCGCCGGGGACGACGGTGCGCTGCGGATCCTGGAGCCCCCCGAGACCGTCCGCCTGACCGGGCCCGATCCGTACCTGGTCGTGCACCCGGGGGCCGCGGTCCCGGCCCGGGCGTGGAGCCCCGGACGGGCCGCCGGAGCGGTCGCCGCACTGCACCGCGCCGGACACCGCGTGGTGGTCACCGGCGGCCCCGCGGAGCGGGAGCTGACCGCCCGGGTGGCCGGACGCCATGCGCTCGACCTCGGCGGCGGCACCCGGGACCTCGGCGAACTGGCGGGCGTGCTGGCCGGCGCCCAGGCGGTGGTGACCGGCAACACCGGTCCCGCGCACCTGGCCTCCGCCGTGGGCACGCCCGTGGCGTGCCTCTTCGCCCCGGTGGTGCCTGCCGAGCGCTGGCGCCCGTACGGCGTCGCGCACGTCCTGCTCGGCGACCAGCGTGCCGCCTGCGCCGCCACCCGGGCCCGGACGTGTCCCGTGCCGGGGCACCCCTGCCTGGACTCCGTTCCGGACGAGGAGGTCCTCGCGGCCGTGTCCGCGCTCCTCGATGGCGCCGCCGGCCGGGCCCATGCCGACGACCGAGGAGCAGCGACGTGAACATCCTGCTGTGGCACGTGCACGGATCGTGGACCACCGCGTTCGTGCAGGGCCCGCACACCTACCTGGTGCCCGTGACCGCGGACCGCGGCCCGGACGGCCTCGGCCGCGCCCGTACCTTCGACTGGCCCGACTCGGTCGTGGAGGTGACGCCCGAGCAGCTGGCGGCCGCCCCGGTCGACGTGGTGGTGCTGCAGCGCCCCCACGAGTGGCTGCTCGCCGAACGGTGGCTGGGGGGCCGCCGGCCGGGGCGCGACCTGCCGGCCGTCTACCTGGAGCACAACACGCCCGACGGCGAGGTGCCCCGCACCCGGCACCCGGCGGCCGACCGCGACGACGTCACCCTCGTCCACGTCACCCACTTCAACCGGCTGTTCTGGGACAACGGGAGCACCCGCACCCGGGTGATCGAGCACGGGATCGTCGATCCCGGCCACCGGTACACCGGCCGGCTGCCCCGGGCCGCGGTGGTGGTCAACGACCCGGTGCGGCGGGGCCGGTACACCGGCACCGACCTGCTGCCGGCCCTCTCCGAAGCGGCGCCGCTGGACGTGTTCGGGATGCGCACCGAGGGCCTCGCCGCGCACCTGGGCCTCGGCGAGGACCGCTGCCGGGGCCGGGACCTGCCGCAGGGCTCGCTGCACCCGGCCATGGCCGAACGGCGCCTGTACCTGCACCCGGTGCGCTGGACCTCCCTCGGGCTGTCGCTGCTGGAGGCCATGCACCTCGGCATGCCGGTGGTGGCGCTGGCCACCACGGAGGCGGTGGAGGCCGTACCGCCCGGGGCCGGAGTCCTGTCCACCCGGCCCGAGGAGCTGGCCCGGGCGGCCCGGTACTACCTGAACGAGCCGGAGGCCGCCGCGGAGGACGGCTCCCGGGCCCGATCGGCCGCGCTCGACCGGTACGGCCTCAAACGCTTCCTGTCCGACTGGGAGCTCCTGCTGACGGAGGTACGGTCATGACGTCAACCGCCCACTCGCCCCGCCCCCGGCCGCTGTCGGTCGCCCTGGTCTCCGAACACGCGAGCCCGCTGGCCGCACTCGGCACGGTCGACGCGGGCGGCCAGAACGTCCACGTCGCCTGTCTGGCGGGTGCGTTGGCGGACCGCGGCCACCGGGTGGCGGTGTACACGCGGCGCGACGCGCGCGAGCTGCCCGACACGACGGAGCTGCGCCCCGGCGTACGGGTCCACCACGTGCCGGCCGGGCCGCCGGAGCCGCTGCCCAAGGACGACCTGCTCCCGCACATGGGCGCGTTCGGCGCGTGGCTGCGGGCCGAGTGGCGTGCCCGACCACCGGACGTGGCCCACTCGCACTTCTGGATGTCGGGGGTGGCCTCCCTGGCCGCGGTCGGGGACCTGGGGGTCCCGCTGCTGCACACCTACCACGCCCTCGGGAGCGTCAAGCGGCGCCACCTGGGCGCTGCCGACACCAGTCCGGGGCAGCGGATCCCCTGCGAGCGCGACATCGGGCTGCGCTGCGACCGGGTGCTCGCGACCTGCCGCGACGAGGTCGGCGAGCTGGTCCGGATGGGCATTCCCGCGGGCCGGGCCGACGTGGTGCCGTGCGGCGTGGACCCCCTGCGGTTCCGGCCGGACGGGCCCACCGCCCGGCTGGGGCGCCGTCAGCCGTACCGGCTGCTCCAGCTGGGCCGGCTGGTCCCCCGCAAGGGCGCCGCGGTGTCCATCGCCGCCCTGACCCGGCTGCCGGACGCCGAACTCCTCATCGCCGGCGGGCCGCCCGCCGAGCACCTGGAGGCGGACCCCGAGGCGCTGCGGCTGCGCGAGCTGGCCCGCCGGGCGGGGGTGGCCGACCGGGTCCGCTTCCTCGGCGGGCTATGCGGCGAGGACGTGCCGGCCGTGCTGCGCAGCGCCGACGTGGTGCTCTGCCCCGCGGACTACGAGCCGTTCGGCATCGTGCCGCTGGAGGCGATGGCCTGCGGCCGGCCGGTCGTGGCCAGCGCCGTCGGCGGGCAGCTGGACACCGTCGTCCACGGGGAGACGGGGCTGCTGGTGCCGCCCGGCGACGCCGAGGCCCTGGCCCGCGCGGTGTCCGTCCTGCTGGCCGACCCCGGGCTGAGGGCGGCGTACGGGGCAGCCGCGCGGCGCCGGGCCCTCGGCCGCTACGGCTGGGACCGCGTCGCGTCCGCCACCGAGCGGTCGTACCTGTCGGTGCTCGCCGACCGCCCGTACGCCGCCGCATCCGCCGCCCGCTCGCGGCGCCCCGCGCCCGCCTGAACCCGTACCGCGACCGCTTCCCGAAGGAGGTGGGGCCGTCCGCCTCAGCGCGGGCCGGCCGACACCATGAACCCGTATCCCTCCCCGTACCCCTCCCCTTACCCCTCTCCGTACACGTCCTCCGGGACCTCCTCCGACTCCGAGCGGCCCGGCTCCGGGCACACCGGAACCGAAGGCCCCGGCTCCGCTCCCCGCGGCTCCCCTCCCCGGCCGGGCCTGTGGGCCCACTGCTCCTCCCTGCACTCGGCCCTGGAGCGGATGTGCCGCGACGGCGCCGACCTGCTCGAACGGTGGGCCTGCGAGCTGGCGCGGGCCCTGCCCGCGGGAGGCCGGATCCTGGCCGCGGGCAACGGCGGCAGTGCGGCCCAGGCCCAGCACCTCACCGCCGAACTGGTCGGCCGGTACCGGCGGGAGCGGCCGCCCTTCTCCGCCATCGCGCTGCACGCCGAGACGTCCAGCGTCACCGCCATCGGCAACGACTACGGCTACGACCACGTGTTCGCCCGGCAGGTGGCCGCGCACGGGCGGCCGGGCGACGTCGTGCTGCTCCTGTCGACCTCCGGGCGCAGCGACAACCTGCTGTCGGCCGCGACGACGGCCCGTGACCAGGGCCTGCGGGTGTGGGCCCTGACCGGCCGCGCGCCGAACCCGCTGGCCCGGGCCGCCCACGAGGCGCTGTGCATCGACGCCGAGGCCACGGCCACCGTGCAGGAGGCGCACTTGGTCGCCGTGCACCTGCTCTGCGAGGCGTTCGACGAGGTGGTGGACCGCGGATCCGCACCGGCCGGGCCGGCCGGCGCGGTTCCCGCCGCATACGGGAGGACGCCGTGACCGCAACCGCACCCCTGGTCGTCGTGGGCGACGTCCTCCTCGACCGGGACATCGAGGGCGGGGCCGACCGGCTCGCACCGGACGCGCCCGTCCCCGTGGTCGACGTCACCGCGGACCGCTCCCGGCCGGGTGGCGCCGGGCTCGCCGCGGCGCTGGCCGCCCGGGCCGGGCGCGAGGTGGTCCTGGTCACCGCGCTCGGCCGGGACGGCGCGAGCCGCCGGGTCCGCGAGGCCCTGCGCGGCCGGGTCCGGCTGGTGGAACTGCCCCTGGCCGGCACGCTGCCGGTCAAGACGCGGGTCCTGGCCGGCGGGCGGCCGCTGGTGCGCATCGACCGCGGCGGCGGGCGGGCCGGGCAGCCCACCGAGGAGTGCGCGCAGCTGCTCGCGGCCGCGCACACCGTCCTCGTCGCGGACTACGGCCGGGGCACCGCGGACGCGCTGCGGCCCCTGCTGGAACAGGCCGCGCGGCGGGGCCCGCTGGTCTGGGACCCCCATCCGCGCGGCGGTCCGCCGGTGCCCGGTGCCCGCCTGGTCACGCCCAACGCCGCGGAGGCCCGTGCCCTGTGCCCCGAGGAGGGCAACAGCGGCTCCCTCGGGGCGTACGCCCGGCGCGGCGCCCTGCTGGCCGGCCGGTGGGAGGCCGCCTCGGTGGCGGTCACCCTGGGCGAGCGCGGCGCGCTGCTGACCCGGCCGCACGCCGACGCGCCGCTGCTGGTCCCGGCCCCTTTCCGGGCGTACGGGGACACCTGCGGGGCCGGCGACTGCTTCGCCGCCCACACCGCCGCCGCCCTCGCGGACGGCGCCCTGCCGGAGGAGGCGGTGTGGCACGCGGTGACCGAGGCGGCCGCGTTCGTCGCGGGCGGAGGTGCCTCGGGCCTGTCGCTGTGGCGGCGGCCGAGCCCGGCGCCCGCACTCCCCGACCGCGCCGACGCGCTGACGCTGGTCCGGGAGGTCCGGGCGCGCGGCGGCACCGTCGTGGCGACCGGAGGCTGCTTCGACCTGCTGCACGCCGGCCACGTCGGCCTGCTGGAGAGCGCCCGGCGCATCGGCGACTGCCTCGTGGTGTGCCTGAACTCCGACGCGTCGGTGACCCGGCTGAAGGGGCCGGGCCGGCCCCTCACCCCGCTGGCCGACCGTACGCGCGTGCTGCAGGCGCTGGGCAGCGTGGATGCGGTGATCTCCTTCGAGGAGGACACTCCGGCGGAGGTGCTGGACCTGCTGCGGCCCGACATCTGGGTCAAGGGCGGCGACTACGCGGTCGACGATCTGCCCGAAGCGGCCCGGGTGCGGACGTGGGGCGGGCAGGCCGTCGTCCTGCCGTACCTCGACGGCCGTTCCACGACCGGCCTGGCCCGCCGGGCGGCCCGCGCCTCGACTCCGCGCACCCCCGAGTCCGAGACCGCAGCCCCATGACCCCGGACCCGGCCGACCGCGGCCAAGGCGCGCGCGGACCGCACATGTCCCCGGCGCTGCCACGGAAGGGACCACCACCCCGCCCCGCCACGGCGATCCCCGCCGTGGGGCCCGCCCCCGTCGCGGCCGGCCCGGCCGCGGACGGCGGCCGCCGCGGCACGCCGGGGCAGGGCGCTGCCGCAGCGCTGCCCCGGACCGCGCCACCGGCCCACCGCACCACGGCCGCCCCGGCCCCGGATCCCATCCCCGTACCACCGGACCCGGCCGCGCACCCGCCGGGCCGCGTCCGCGGCATGCCAGGACGGGGCGCTCCCGCACCGCTGCGCCGGACCGGGCCACCGGCCCCGGGGCCCGACCCCGTCGCGGGCGGCCCGGCCGCGGAGCCGCCCGGCGATGCCCGCGGTCGGCGGGGTGGCAGTCGGCCCACCGTCGCCGTGCTCCGGGCCCTCGGGCTCGGGGACCTGCTGACCGCCGTACCCGCCCTGCGGGCGCTGCGCGCTGCCCTGCCCGGGCACGAGCTGGTGCTCGCCGCTCCCGAACGGCTCGCGGAGGCGGTCCGCGCCATCGGCGCCGTGGACCGGCTGCTGCCGGCGCACGCGCCCGGACGGGGCGTGCCCGACGCCCTGCCCTGGACGGGGCCGCCGCCCGACCTCGCCGTGGACCTGCACGGCTGCGGGCCGCCGTCCCGGCTGCTGCTGGCCGGGCTGCGGCCGCGCCGGATGTTCGTGTTCGCGCCGCCCGGCGCTGCGGGTCCGCGCTGGCGCGCCGACGAGCACGAGCGCGACCGGTGGTGCCGTCTGCTGCGCTGGTACGGGCTCCACGCCGACCCCGGGGACCTGTCGCTGCCGGCGCCCGCGGAGGCCTCCCCGGCCCCTGGTGCGGTGGTGCTGCACCCCGGCGCCGACGCCGCGGCCCGCCGCTGGCCGGCCGAACGGTTCGCCGCGGTGGGCCGGGCCCTGGCCGCGGACGGCCACCGGGTGGTGATCGTCGCCGGGCGGGGCGAGGGGCCGCTGGCCCGCCGGGTGGCCGAGTACGCCGGACTGGGTCCCGGGGCGGTGGTGGGGGGTGTGCGGGACCTGTCCTTCGGCCGCCTGGCGGCCGTCGTGGCGCACGCCCGGTGCGTGGTGGCCGGGGACAGCGGCGTCGCCCACCTGGCCTCGGCTCTGGGGACGCCGTCCGTCGTGCTGTTCGGGCCGGTGGCGCCGCGGCTGTGGGGGCCGCCACCGGGCGGTCCGCACCGTGTGCTGTGGCACCCCGACCCGGCCGACGACCCCCTGCGCCCGGGCGACGCCCACGGCCGCGTCCCGGACGCCCGGCTCCTGCGCGTATCCGTCGCCGAGGTCCTGGCAGCAGTACGAACCCTGCCCGCCCCGCCGACCCGCCCCTGAGCTGCGGCCCGAGGCGTGCGTGGGCGGTACGGGTGCTGCCCGAGCTCGCGGCCGCGCGCTGCGATGCGCCCCTGTCGCCGGGGCCGAGACCGATGGCTCCGGCGTTGGCGCGATACCGCCTGCCGGTCCTCCAAGCCCCGCTGACGAGCGCGTCAGCCCTTGGTGCCGGCGTTCGTACGGGCGCGCCGCTCGAGCCCGCGGCCCGGCGCTGAGGTGCAGCCCCGGGTGTCGGCCTGGTCAGGCGGCGGCCGCCACGAGTGGCTCCGAAACCGGCACGCCCGGCCCCCGCCGCACAGCTGCTGTGCGGCTCCCTCCCCGAGGCGCCGGCAACCGTACGGGCACGGCCCGAGCCGGCCTCCGGCACTGCGACTCCGTCCTCGAAGTGCCGGCGCCGGCGGCGGCTTGCGGAGCTCCCCCAGCCCGCGGTCCGTGGCGCGGGGCCGGGCTGGGCGGCGGCCGGGACCAGTGGCTCCGGCGCCTGCGCGTCAGCGGTGGCCGCGTCGGCTGCTGTACGGCACCGGCACCGGTGCGGGCGCTGCTCCAGGCCGCGGCCCGGCGTTGGGGGCGGGCGGGTCAGGCGGCCGGGACCAGCTCCGGGGTTCCGGACGGGGCGACCGCGCCCAGCGGTGTCGGGCGGAGGGTGCGGCGGCGGTGGGTGAGGGCTCCGGCGCCCACCGCCAGGGCGATCACGAGGCCGCCGACGACGAGGGCCGCCCGTACGCCGAGGAGCTCCATCAGCAGGCCCAGCGTCGGCGGGGCGGCCAGGCCCCAGCCGGTGCGGACGGTGGACCAGGCGCCGAGCACCCGGCCGCGCAGCCGGGCCGGGGGGTCGGTCTGCAGCAGGGTCGACTGGGCGGTGTCGCCCACGGACTCCGCGACGGCCATCGGCAGCACGAGGACGAGCAGCAGTGCCAGCGAGGGCGTCAGGCCCGCCAGGACCTGGAGC
This sequence comes from Streptomyces sp. NPDC046876, assembly GCF_040645035.1. Classification (NCBI taxonomy): domain Bacteria; kingdom Bacillati; phylum Actinomycetota; class Actinomycetes; order Kitasatosporales; family Streptomycetaceae; genus Streptomyces; species Streptomyces sp. NPDC046876. The sequence continues at coordinate 52,382 of NZ_JBEYXK010000042.1, forward strand.
AGCGCTCCGGCAACGGTGAGGACGGCGACCAGGCTGACGCGCGGGCGCCGCAGCCGGGCCCCGAGGACGGCGCCGACGATCCCGCCCGCGGCCAGCATCGTGGACACCCCGGAGAAGGAGGCGGCGTCACCGGCGAGCGGTCCCGTGACCAGCACCACGAGGGTGAGGGAGTAGTTCCGGCCGAACAGGGCGCTGATGCCGTTCAGGACCGCGAGGGCCACCAGTCGGGGCCGGCCCATGAAGTGGACCAGGCCGGCCCGCATGCCGCCCGCCGGTTCCGGCGCGGCCGCGGCCGCCTTCGCGGCGGAGGCCTTCCGGGCGGGCACCTGCGGGAGGGGCGGCTCCGAGCCCGGGGCCGGGCGCAGGAAGGGGATCACCGCGGCGACGACCAGGAACGACAGGCCGTTGACGGCGTACGCGGCGGCCGTGCCGAACGCGGCGACGGTCACACCGGCCAAGGCTGCGCCGACGAGCCGTCCCGCGCTGTGCACGAGCGAGCCGACCCCGATGGCCGACGGCACGTCCTGCGGCGGGACCAGACCGTTGCCGAGGAGGGAGCAGGCCGGTCCGTCGACGGTGGCGATCACGCCGGTGACCACGGCGAGGCCCATGAGCACCGGCAGGTCCAGCCGGTCGAAGGCGACCAGGAGGCAGGTGACCAGGGCCACCGCACCCAGCAGGGCCTGGCAGACGGCGGCGGTCGCCTTGTGGGACCAGCGGTCGACGAGCGATCCCCCGGCCAGTCCGAGCAGCAGTCCGGGTGCCGCCTGGAGGGACACGGACAGGCCGGTGACGGCGGCGGAGCCGGTGATCTGCAGGACCAGCAGGTTCTGCACCGTCAGCTGGGTCCAGGTGCCCACGTTGGAGACGAAGTTGGCGGCGGTCCACCACCGCATGCCGCGGTGGCGCAGGGAACGCCAGGGCGAGCGGTCGGGGCGCGGCGCGGGCGCAGCGGTCGAGGACTCAGCGGTCGAGGGCAGGCGGGTCGAGGGCACGCCGGTCGAAGGCACGGCTGAGGGCACGGCGGAAGGGGTGAAGGACACAGGGGTACCGGGGAGCGGGGCGGGGACAGGGCAGTCGGGGAACGGGCGGATCCGGCTCGCAGCACGGCGGGCACCCGCCCCGGTCGGCCCGGGCGGGTGCGGCGGAATCATCCCATCCGACCATGCTGGCAGACCCGCTGCGCGAGGCGTACGTGACCGCGCTCACCCGGGCCCCGCCGATCCCCAAACCCACGGCGCAGCAGACGGGTTGGACTTCGGGTGGGCTTGCTCACACCCGCCCCGCGGACCGCCCCGCCGGTGGCGGCGCAAGTGGCCTAACCCGGAGTGCCCGCCGGGCTCCGCCGGGCAAGAGTGGAGGGCCAGGGCCAGTCACGGCCGAGGCGCGCCCGCGCCCGTCCGGCGGCCCGTGGACCGACGAAAGGCGGGTGACCGCGATGGACAGCTCGGCGCCGCTCGACCTGCGCGGCAAGCAGGCCCTGGTGACCGGTGGGGCGCGCGGCCTGGGCGCCGCGATCTCCCGCCGGCTCGCGACGGCCGGGGCCTCGGTGCTCGTGGCCGACGTACGGCAGGACCTCGCGCAGGAGCTGTGCGGGGACGTCACGGCGCGCGGCGGACGGGCCCGCTACGTGGGACTGGACGTCCGGGAGCCCGCACAGATCGCGGAGGTCTTCCGCGGCCTGGACGGGGCCGCGCAGGAGCTCGACATCCTCGTGAACTGCGCCGCGGTGGACGTCTCGAAGTCCGCCGAGCACCTGACGGCCGACGAGGTGACCCGGGTGGTGACGACCAACCTGCTGGGCCCGATGTACCTGTGCCTGGAGTCCTACCGCCGCATGGTGGCCCGGGGCGGCGGCCACATCGTGAACATCCTCTCCACCGCCGCCAACCGCACCTGGACGGAGGCGGGCCCGTACTCGGCGAGCAAGTCGGGCCTGCGCGCCTTCACGCACACCCTCTTCAAGGAGGCGCAGCGGGACTGCCTGGGCATCGGGATCACCGGGATCATCGCGGGCGGCATGGAGACCGCCTTCATCATGGACCGGTTCCCGGACACGGACGTCTCGATGCTCCAGAGCCCCGACGTCGTCGCCGACACGGTGATGTACGCCCTCGCCGTGCCCGGCGGGAGCTCGGTGCCGGAGGTGGTGGTCGTCCCGCGCAGGGAGCCGTCCTGGCCCTGACCCCTGACGCCCGCCTGGGCTCCGCGACTGACCGCTGCGGCGGGCAGTCGGGCAGCACGCGCAGCCCCGCCCGGTCGACCCCCCCCCCCGGGGCCCGCGGACCGAGGTCCCCA
>NZ_JBEYXK010000043.1:0-54652 GCF_040645035.1 Streptomyces sp. NPDC046876
AGCGGAGTACTTCTGACCTCGTCGGCACATCGGCGCGCGCATCTGCTTCCGACCCGGGCACCGGGCCCGCCCCGACCCGCGCCTCAAACGCCGACGAGGCTGGATTGCCGGAGCCCCGTCCCAGCATGGGCGAGGCTGGATTGCCGGGCCCACGGCCCACACACGGGCGGGACCGGATGTGCCGGGCTCACGGGCCACGCGCGGGGCGGGGGCGGATGGGTCGGGCCCTGGGGGCAGGCGAGGGTGCGGGAGCCGCGGGGGGCGGTGGGACGTAGATTGGCCACGTGATCGACTTCGGCAAGGACGTGCGCCTCTGGTTCGCCCCGCAGCGCGTGCGGGACGAGGGCGAGACCCCGGACTACCGGTTCTCGCTGGCCAACGAGCGGACGTTCCTGGCCTGGATCCGGACCTCGCTCGCCCTGATCGGCGGCGGTTTCGCGGTGGACCAGTTCCTGCCGGACCTGCGCTGGGGCGTACGCGTCGGGATGGCGCTCGCGCTGCTCGCGGTGGGTTCTGCCTGCGCGCTGCGGGCGGTGAACCACTGGGTGCGGTGCGAGCGGGCGATGCGGCGGGGCGAGGACCTGCCGCTGTCGCGCTTCCCGGTGCTGCTGGCCTTGGGCGTGGGGCTGGTCGCGGTCGCGATGATGGCGGTCGTGCTGCTCGGGTGGACGGACCGGTCGTGACCGGCTGCTCCCCCGCCGAGGGCCGCGACGCGGGCCTGCAGCCGGAGCGGACCCGGCTCGCCTGGCGGCGTACGACGCTGGCCTGCTCGGTGGTCGCGGTGCTGGCGCTGCGGCAGGCGCTGCGCGGGTCGGGCTCGCCGACGGAGGTGCTGGGCGCGGCGCTGATCGCGCTGATCTGGCTGGCGTTCCTGGTGGTGGCGCACCGGCGGTTGCAGCAGCTGGCGGCGGGCCGGCCGCCGGGGCTCGCGCCTCGGGCCGCGTTGGCGGCGGTGGCCTGCACGGTGGCGCTGGCGGTGTTCGCCGTGGCGGTCATCGTCTGAGCTGCCGATCGGACGGTCCGATCCGGTCCGATCCGGTCCGTCCGCGCCACGCGGGACCTCCAGTGGGGACGTAACGGGCATTCCGGGATGCTCCGCACTAGCCTCGGCGCCATGACGACCCTGCACCACGAGCACCCGACGCACGCGCACGCCCACGGCCCCGGCTGCGGGCACACCGAGGTCGCGCACGGCGACCACGTCGACTACGCCCACGACGGACACCTGCACCGGGAGCACTCCGGCCACTGGGACGAGTGCGAACCCGGCGGGCACACCCCGCACGAGGGCCACGGGCACGCGCACGGCGAGGGCTGCGGCCACGACTCCGTCCCGCACGGCGACCACCTGGACTACCTGCACGACGGGCACCGGCACGCCGCGCACGAGGGCCACTACGACGACCACTGACGCCGCGCCCGGCACGCCCGGGCGCCCCGCTCTCCCCCGGTTCCGCCGCGGCTGGCAGGATGCTGACTGCCTGTCACAGTGAACCGGGAGAGCGCAGATGACCGCGGAAGAGCCGTACCTCGTCCAGCCCGCGGACGGGGTGTACGCCTACGTCCAGCCGGACGGCGGCTGGTGCCTCAACAACGCCGGCTTCGTCAGCGACGGGGGCCGCACCCTGCTCGTCGACACCGCGGCCACCGAGCGCCGGGCCCTCGCCCTGCGCGAGGTGGTCGCCGCGGCCGGGGTGCCGCTGCCGCGCACGGTGGTCAACACCCACCACCACGGCGACCACACGTACGGCAACGGCGTCTTCGCCGCGGAGGCCCTGATCCTCGCGCACGACAACGCGCGCAGCGAGCAGCTCGCCGCCGGGCACCAGCTGGAGATGATCTGGCCGGCGACCGACTTCGGCGCGATCGAGATCACCCCGCCGGACCTCACGTACAGCGACCGGACGACCCTGCACCTCGGCGCGACGGAGGTGCAGGTCATCCACCCGGGCGTGGCGCACACCACCGGCGACTCGGTGGTGTGGCTGCCGCGGCAGCGGGTCGTCTTCACGGGCGACCTTGTCTTCGCCGGCGGCACGCCCTTCCTGGCGATGGGATCGCTGGCCGGTTCGCTGCGGGCGCTGGAGCTGCTGCGCTCGCTGGACGCCGAGACCGTGGTCCCCGGGCACGGGCCGCTGACCGACGCCTCGGCGTACGACTCCACCGAGCGCTACCTGCGGTACGTGGAGGCGATCGCCCGGGAAGGCCGGGAGCAGGGGCTGGCTCCGCTGGAGGTGGCGCAGAAGGCCGACCTCGGGGAGTTCGCGGCCTGGCGGGAGAGCGAGCGGCTGGTGGCCAACGTGCACCGGGCGTACGCGGAGCTGGCGGGCGAGCCGGAGGGGGCGCCGCTGGACATCCTGGCGGTGCTGCGGGACATGACCGTGATGAACGGCGGGACGCCGATCCTCTGCCACGCCTGAGCCGAGGCCGGGGCCCGGGCGCGGGCCCGGGCCGCGCCTCCGCTCCCACCTCCGGCGCACGGCCCACTGGACGACATACCGACTGGTCGGCATGATGGCCTCCGGTGCTTCCGTCCGTGCCCGCCCGGGCCGCCGGTGCGCCGGAACGTCATCCCGTCACCGTCAACTCCGTACGGAGGTGCGCACCATGGCATCGGCGTCTGCCCCGACCGCCCCCCGGGGCCTCGACCTGGAGCGGCTGCGCGGCCATCTCGACCGCGTCCGCCCCGGGCTCGTGGCCGGGCCGCTGCGCGGCCGGCTGATCGAAGGGGGCCGGTCGAACCTCACGTACGAGATCACCGACGGCACGGCCCGCTGGGTGGTGCGCCGCCCGCCGCTCGGCCACGTGCTCGCCACCGCGCACGACATGCGCCGCGAGCACCGGGTCATCGAGGCGCTGCACGGCACGGCCGTGCCGGTGCCCGAGCCGCTGCTGCTGTGCGAGGACGAGTCGGTTCTGGGGGCGCCGTTCTACGTCATGGAGTTCGTCGACGGGATCCCGTACCGCAGCGCGGACCGGCTGGCCGCCCTGGGCCCGGAGCGCACCCGGCGGGTGGTCCTGGGCCTGGTGGACACCCTCGTCGACCTGCATGCGGTGGACCCGGCGGCGGTGGGCCTGGGCGACTTCGGCCGCCCCGAGGGCTTCCTCGACCGGCAGCTGCGCCGCTGGGGCAAGCAGCTCGCGGCCTCCCGGGGCCGGGAGCTGCCCGGCATCGACGAGCTGCACGGCGCACTCGGCCGCGCCCTGCCCGGCTCCCCCGCGCCGACCGTGGTGCACGGCGACTACCGGCTCGACAACGTGCTGGTCGCAGGCCCCGAGGACACGGTCCGGGCGGTGTTGGACTGGGAGATGTCCACGCTCGGGGATCCGCTGACCGACCTCGGGCTGCTGGTGATGTACAGCTCCGACCTGGGGCTGGCCGACTCGCCGGTCAGCACGACCAGCGCCGCGCCCGGGCACCCCTCGCCGGCCGAGCTGATCGAGCGGTACGCCGCCCGCTCGGGCCGGGACACCGGCGCGATCTCCTGGTACACGGCGTTCGCCTGGTTCAAGCTCGCCGTGATCCTCGAGGGCATCCACTACCGCTACACCCTCGGCCAGACGGTCGGCGAGGGCTTCGACCGGATCGGCGAGCTGGTCCCGGTCTTCATCGAGCACGGTCTGACCACCCTCCAGGAAGGCTGAGGCACACCCGTGGAATTCGCATTCGACGCCCGGACCGAGGAACTGCGCACCCGGCTGCTCTCGTTCATGGAGGAGTACGTGTACCCGGCGGAGCCCGTCGCCGCCGAGCAGCGCGCGCGGCTGGCCTCGCCCTGGGACACCCCGGCCGTCTTCGGTGAACTGAAGGCCGAGGCGCGCCGCCGGGGCCTGTGGAACCTCTTCCTCCCCGATGCCGAGTACGGCGCCGGGCTGACCAACCTCCAGTACGCCCCGCTCGCCGAGATCACCGGCCGCAGCCCGCACCTGGCGCCGACCGCGACCAACTGCGCGGCGCCGGACACCGGGAACATGGAGCTACTGGCGCAGTTCGGCAGCGAGGAGCAGAAGAAGCAGTGGCTCCAGCCGCTGCTCGCCGGGGAGATCCGGTCCGCGTTCGCGATGACGGAGCCCGAGGTGGCCTCGTCGGACGCCACCAACATCGAGACCCGCATCGAGCGTTCGGCGGACGGCTCGCAGTACGTCGTCACCGGGCGGAAGTGGTTCATCTCCGGCGCCATGAACCCTGACTGCAAGGTGTTCATCGTCATGGGCAAGACCGATCCGGACGGGGCCGATCCGCGCCGCCAGCAGTCGATGGTCATCGTGCCGCGCGACACCCCGGGCGTCGAGGTCCGCCGGGCGATGACCGTGTACGGGTACGAGGACCACGACCACGGCGGCCACGCCGAGGTGGTCTTCGACGGGGCGCGGGTGCCGGCCGCGAACCTGATCGGCGAGGAGGGCGCGGGCTTCGCGATCGCCCAGGCCCGCCTCGGTCCGGGCCGGATCCACCACTGCATGCGGCTGATCGGCATGGCGGAGCGGGCGATCGAGCTGATGTGCCGGCGGGCGGTGGGGCGTACGGCCTTCGGCAAGGAGCTGGCTGCGCAGGGGGTCGTGCAGAACTGGATCGCGGACGCGCGGGTCACGGTGGAGCAGCTGCGGCTGCTGGTGCTGAAGACGGCCTGGCTGATGGACACCGTCGGCAACCGGGGGGCGCACACCGAGATCCAGGCCATCAAGATCGCCACTCCGCGGGCGGTGGTGCGGATCCTGGACGACGCGGTGCAGCTGCACGGCGCGGGCGGGGTCAGCCAGGACTTCCCGCTGGCCGAGCTGTGGGCGGCGGCGCGCACGCTGCGGCTGGCCGACGGCCCGGACGAGGTGCACCAGCGCTCGCTGGCGCACCGGGAGCTGAAGCGGTACCGCTGACCGGCTGACGGTCGGCGGGCCACCCGCTGCCGGGGCCCGTCCGGCGGATCGGGGTCGGACGGGCCCGGGTCGCTCTCCCGCTTCCCCGTCGGGCGTGTCGGGCTGTCGGCCGGGGTGCGCGGGCTACGGGCGCAGGGCGCGCAGCAGCAGGTCGGCGAGGTGGTCGGCGACCTGCCGGGGGGTCAGCGGGCCGTCCGTGCGGTACCAGGTGGAGAGGTGGTGGACGGAGCCGAAGTGGTAGTCCACCACCAGGTCGGCGGGGGTGGCGGTGGAGAAGACGCCGGTGCGCTGCCCCTCCTCGATCAGCGCCCGGAACCGCTCGTGGTAGCGGCGCCGCTCCGCCCGCACCTGCCCCAACTTCTCCGGGCTGAGGTGGTGCATCGACCGGAAGAAGATCGCCGCGTCGTCGAGGTTCTCGATGGTGGTGACCACGACGTCGGCGGCGGCGGCGCGCAGCCGCTCCGCGACGGGGGCGTCGGAGTCGGCGACGGCGTCCAGGCGCTGCTGCTGCAGGCGCAGCATCCGCGCGTACACCTCGTGCAGCAGGTCGTCCTTGGAGCCGAAGTAGTGGTAGAGGGCGCCCTTGGTGACGCCGGCCGCCTCGACGATCTCCTGGACGGAGGTGCGGTCGTAGCCGCGCTCGGCGAACAGCCGGGTGGCCACGGCCAGCAGCCGCTGCGGCACGGGCGCCTCGTGCGCGTTCCCGGGCTCCGTCGTCCTTGCAGCCATGGCGGTGACCTTCCCTTCCCTGTTGCGCGGCCGGTACGGGGCCGGCCGGCGGCCGACGGCCGTTTTCAGCCGCGGTCGCGCAATTCCCGTCGCAGGATCTTGCCACTCGTCGTCTTCGGCAGGACAGGCAGGATCTCCACGAGCCGGGGGTATTTGTACGCGGCGATGCGGGCGGCGCAGTACGCGGACAGTTCGGCGGGCTCGGCCGAGGCGCCGGGGCGCAGGCTCACGTACGCCTTGACGCTCTCCCCGCGGTAGGGGTCGGGGACGCCGACGACGGCGGCCTCGCGCACGGCGGGGTGGGTGTAGAGGACGTCCTCGACCTCGCGCGGCCAGACCTTGAACCCGGAGGCGTTGATCATGTCCTTCTTGCGGTCGACGACGTACACCCAGCCGTCCTCGTCCATGAAGCCGACGTCCCCGGTGCGCAGTTCGCCGCCGGGGAAGGCGAGGGCGGTCTCCTCGGGCAGGCCCCAGTAGCCGGGCACCACCTGGGGGCCGCGGACGGCGATCTCGCCGGTCTCGCCGAAGGGCACCTCGGCGCCGTGCTCGTCGAGGATGCGGACGACGGTGTCGGCGCCGGGCAGGCCGACGGAGAGGGTGCCGGAGGCGGGGTCGACGGGGGCCTCGCGGTGCACGGGGACGCTGGCGCAGGCAGCGGTGGTCTCGGTGAGGCCGTAGCCGTTGCGCAGGCGGACGCCGAAGTCGGCGCGCATGCGGGCGACCAGGGCCGGCGGGAGCGGGGCGCCGCCGGAGGAGACCACCTGGAAGGAGGTGAAGTGGTCCGCGGTGGCGGCGGGGTGCGCGGCGAGGGCCATGAAGGCGGTGGCGGGGCCGACCGTGTAGGCGGGGCGGTGTTCGAGGAAGGCGTCGAGGACGGCGCCGGCGTCGAAGCGGTGGGCGAGGACGAGGGTGCCGGCGTTGGCGAAGCAGGCGGCGAGCTCGCAGACCATGCCGGTGATGTGGAACAGCGGGGCGAGGGCGAAGTAGCCGGAGCCCTCGGCGAGCGGGTGCCCGGCGACCTGCCGCTGGGCGTTGTGGGTGAGGGCGCCGTGCGGGTTCATCGCCCCCTTCGGGGTGCCGCTGGTGCCGGAGGTGTAGCTGATGAGCGCGGTGTCGGCGGGGGTGAGGGCGGGGTCCGGCGGGGCGGGGTGGCCGCGGCGGGCGACGGTGGCCAGGTCGGCGGCGTCGGGGGCCTGCGGCTCCCGCCCGGGTGCAAGGACGCGTACGTCGTCGCGGGTCTGGAAGTCCCGGTCGGATGCGGTCAGCGTGATCCGTACGGCCGTGCCGGCTGCCGCCGCGCGCAGGTACGCGGGCCAGGCGCGGGCCTCGCAGACCAGTGCGGCGGCCCCGGAGTCGGCCAGGACGTGCCGGGCCTCGGCCTCCTTGTACATGGGGTTGAGCGGGACGACGACGGCCCCGGCCTTCCAGGCGGCCAGGACGGCCAGCACGAAGGCCGGGGTGTTCTGCAGCATCACGGCGACCCGGTCGCCGCGGCGGATGCCGTGGGCGGCGAGGTGGCCGGCGAGGGAGTCGGACAGGGCATCGGCCCGGGCGTAGTCGATGCGGCCGTCGAAATAGGCCATCGCCGTGCGCCCGGGGGCGCGGGCGGCCGCGGCGCGGAAGGCGTGCAGCACGCTGGGCGGTGCGGCGAGGGGGGCGCGCTGGGCCGGGCTGAGCAGGGCGAGCCACGGCTTGGCGGCGTAGCGGGAGCCGCCGGGCGCGGGCGGGGTCTTCGGCGGGGGCGGCGGGGGCGCGGCCGGCGGTGCGGTCACCGGCCCTCCCACTTCTGCTGGAGATGGTTCATGCCGCTCAGCCAGCGGTCGGGGTCCGTGGCGCGCGCGGCGTAGAAGTCCGCCACCTCGGGGTGCGGGAGGATCAAGAACCGGCCCTTCTCCATGCCGTCGAACAGTGCGTCCGCCACCGCCTCCGGCTCGATGGCGGTCGGTGCGAGGACGAGCTCGCCCGCCGAGCCGGCGGCCGTCAGCATGTCGGTGCGGACCCCTTGGGGGCAGATGGCGTGGACCTGGACGCCGCGGTGGCGGTAGGTCAGCGAGAGCCACTCCGCGAAGGCGAGCGCACCGTGCTTGCTGACACTGTACGGCGCCGCTCCGATCATGGTCAGCAGGCCGGCGGCCGAGACGGTGGACACGAAGCGGCCGCCGCCGCGCTCCAGCCAGTCCGGCAGCAGCAGCCGGGCGGCACGGACGTGGGCCATGACGTTGGTGTCCCAGGCGGCCTCCCACACGGCCTCGTCGGCGAACGCGTCGCCGCCCGAGGCGAGTCCGGCGTTGGCGCAGTAGACGTCGACCCGGCCGCCGAGGGCCCGGCGGGCCTCCTCGACGACGCCGGAGGCGTCCCCGGGGAGCGCGATCGCGCGCCCGCCGATCTCGCCGGCCACGGAGGCGGCCTTGGCGGCGTCGAGGTCGTTGACCACGACGGTGGCGCCCTCGGCGGCGAAGCGGTGGGCGAGGGCGGCGCCGATGCCGCCGCCCGCGCCGGTGACGACGACTCGCTGGTCCTGGTACGCGCTCACGGGATCACCTTTCCTGGCGGGGCCGGTCGCCGGGCAGACTAACCGGTCGGTATGTCGGGGCGAAAGGGGGCGGGCCCCTAGCGTGGCCGGATGACGGTGTCTCGACGGGGGCTGCTGGGACTGGCGGGAACGGTGGGTTCGGCGGGGGTGGCCGGCGTGGCGGGTGCGGCGGATTCGGTGAGTGCGGCGGGTCCGGCGGGTCCGGCGGCGGCGGGCTCGGCCGGTGCGGCGGGCCCCGGCGGCCTGCCGGTGCGCGCGGGCCGGGTGCGCACGGGCTTCGAGCGGCTCGCCGCGGACGGGTACGCCCTCCTCGCCGGGCAGCGGGTCGGGGTGGTCACCAACCCCACCGGGATCACCGCCGACGCCCGCCACCTGGTCGACGTGCTCCACGGCGACGACCGGGTCCGGCTGGTCGCGGTGTTCGGCCCCGAGCACGGGTTCCGCGGGACGGCGCAGGCGGGCGGGTCCGAGGGGCCGGGCCGGGACCCGGCGACCGGGCTGGCGGTGTACGACACGTACGGCAAGAGCGGGCAGGACCTCGCGGACGTGTTCACCGCGGCCGGCGTCGACACCGTCGTCTTCGACATCCAGGACGTCGGGGCGCGCTTCTACACCTACATCTGGACCCTGTACGACTGCATGCGCGCGGCCGCCCTGGCCGGCAAGGCGGTGGTCGTGCTGGACCGGCCCCACCCGGCGGGCGGGCTGCGGGCCGCCGGGCCCGTCCTGGAGCGGCCGTACGCGAGCTTCGTGGGCCGGGAACCGATCGCCCTCGCGCACGGCATGACGGCGGCGGAGCTGGCGCTGCTGTTCAACGGGGAGTTCCTGCGCGACGCCCCGGTCCGGCTGCACACGGTGCGGATGTCCGGGTGGCGGCGCGGCTCCTTCTTCGGGCAGACCGGGCTGCCGTGGGTCCCGCCGAGCCCGAACATGCCGACCCCGGACACGGCCCTCGCGTACGCCGGCACCTGCCTGTTCGAGGGGACGAACCTCTCCGAGGGGCGCGGGACGACCACGCCGTTCGAGGTGCTGGGCGCGGAGGGCGTCGACCGGCGGTGGGCGGAGGCGGCCGACGCGCTGGGGCTGCCGGGGGTGTGGTTCCGGGAGGCGTACTTCACGCCGTCCTTCTCCAAGCACGCCGGGCGGACCTGCGGCGGGGTCCGGCTGGTCGTCCACGACCGGGAGGCGTTCGATCCGGTCCGGGCGGGGATCGGGCTGCTGGTGACGGCGCGGCGGGCGTGGAGCGGGTTCGCGTGGCGCGAGGACCACTGGATCGACCGGTTGACCGGCTCGGACCTGGTGCGGCGGATGGTCGACGCGGGGTCGGGGGTGGAGGAGATCGCCGGGGCGTGGGCGGTGGGGCTGGCACGGTTCGCGGCGGTGCGGGAGCGGTACCTGCTGTACCGGTAGGCGCAAGGGTCTGGCCGGGCGGGGGCCGCAGCAGGATGCTGGACGGCACCAGGGACGCGGCGCGGAGGGGGAACCCATGGCGGCGGGAACGGGCAGAGCCGGTGGCGGTGCGGAGTTCGGGACCGGCGGCGGGGGCGGGCCGGGTGTGTCCGGGGTCGGAGGCGGGGTCGGGATCGGGCTCGGCTTCGGGGTCGGGGTCGGGCCGTACGCGGAGCTGGCCTTCGACGCCGAGGGGGACACCGACAGGGCCGGGGCGGAGGCGGTCGCGGCGATGGAGGCGACCGACCTGCTGGTCTTCGCCCACGGCTGGAACAGCGACCGCTCCACCTCGACCCGCCTGTACGACCGCTTCTTCGCGCCCTTCCCGGGGCTGGTGGGGCCGGGGGTGCGGCTGGGGTACGCCGGGGTCTTCTGGCCCTCGATCCGGTTCTCGGACGAGCCGATCCCGGACTTCGAATCCCTCGGCGCGCTCGCGGAGCCGGGGCACGGGACGGCGCTGGACCCGCAGACCCGGCGGGCCCTCGGGGAGTTCTGGCCGGGGCGGGAGGCGCAGCTGGACCGGATCGCCGAACTGCTGGAGGACCGGCCCGAGTCGCAGTCCGCCCTGGCCGAGTTCGGGGCGCTCGTACGGGAGCTGGCGGGCGTCGGGGAGGCGGATGCGGCAGGGGTGGCCGGGGTGCCGGTGGCAGGGGCGGCGTGGGCGGCGGCCGTGGCGGATGGTGACCGGCGGGAGGTTCCCGCCATTTTCGTCGAGGACGTACGGGAGGTGTGCCGGGCCCTCGCCGCGGGGCTGGCCGCGGCCGGCGGGCCGGCGCCCGGGGCCGGCGACGGGCCGGGGCTCACCGCCGGGGCGAGCGTGCGGATGCTGTGGGGCGGCGCCAAGGAGCTGCTGCGGCAGGCCTCGTACTACCAGATGAAGAAGCGGGCCGGGGTCGTCGGCGAGCGCGGCCTCGGCCCGGTCCTCGCGGAGCTGGCGGCGCGCCGGCCGGCCCTGCGCATGCACCTGATCGGCCACAGCTTCGGGGCGCGCGTGGTGTCGTTCGCCCTGCGCGCGGTGCCGGACGGCGCCCGGTACGCGGCGTCCCTGACGCTGCTCCAAGGAGCCTTCTCCCACTACGCCTTCGCCGACCGGCTCCCCCACGACCGGGGCCGCGGCGGGACCCTGCGCGGCCTGCAGCACAAGGTCGCCGGACCGGTGGTGGCGTGCCACTCCGAGCACGACTCCGCCCTGAAGGTCTTCTATCCGCTGGCCTCCCGGATGGCAGGGGATTCGGCCGGACTGCTGGGCTTCGACGAGCGGTGGGGCGCGGTCGGGCACGACGGGGTGCAGGCGGTGCCCGGCGCACCGCGGCTCACGCTCGACGCGGCGCTGCGCCAGGGGGTTCCGGCGGCCGGTTGCGTCAGCGTGGACGCCGCCTCCGTGGTGCGGCGGGGCGGTCCGCCGTCGGGGGCGCACAGCGACATCTGCCACGAGGAGCTGGCACGGGTCGTGGTGGCTGCGGGGCGCATGGGGCGCTGAGTTCCGGCCATGTGCCACCCGCACGCCTCGTCCGCCCCCGCATGCGCCTGCACCCGGCCGGGCATGTTGGGCACATCTCACGGTGCGTCGTCGTCCGACGGAGTACGACGCCGCGGTGGGCGTGGGCGCGACGGAGGTGAAGGTGTGATGGCAGGTTTCCGGAGTCTGGCCTACCAGGTGCGGGACGCGCGCAACGACCGTGCCCTGCGGCGCCATTCGCTGCGCCGATGCCTGGAGCGGTTCGCACCGTACGGGCACCGGGCGACCTGGTGGCACCTGTGCGACCGGCACGGGATCGGCCCCGAGGACCGGGCCGCGGATCCGCAGCGGCTGGTCGCGGCGCTGGAGGAGCTGGAGGAGGCGCGGGCGGTCTGGCTGGAGTACGAGCGGCAGTTCGCGGAGCGCCGCAGGCGCGAGAAGCACCACGGGCTGCGGCGGCCGGAGTGGGCGTGGGGCGGCAGCGGGGACGCGGTGGTGCGGTGCGCGGATCCGGGCGTGCGGCCCGAGGGGACGCTCGGGGACGTGCTGCGGCGGCTGGTCGCGGCGCTGGAGTCGGAGCCGGGGACGGGCTGCCCCGTCTGCGGTGAGCAGGAGCTGCACTGGCCCGCGCCGGTGCCGCCGCAGAGACGGGGGCGGGGGCCTGCTGCCGGTGCGGGTGCCGCTGCCGCTGCTGCTGCGCACGGGTCGTGGGAGGGAGCGTGGGCCTGGGACGGCCCGGTCTGCGCCGGCTGCGGGATCGTGGTGCCCAGGCCCGCGCTCGCGGACTCGGCCTGGGCGCACGCCGCTCCGGCGGCCTCCGCCGCCGGAGCTGCATGAGCCCGGACCTGCGGATCCAGGCCGCCCTCAACGGGACGCGCGGCGCCGGCGACGGGGCGGCCGTGCCGCTGTCCCCCGGGGACGTGGTGGAGGCCGCGCGCGGGGCGGTGGCCGCCGGGGCGGCGGAGCTGCTGGTCCATCCGCGGACCCCGTGCGGGCGGGAGAGCCTGTCGCCGCGGGTCGTGGGCCCGCTGCTGGAGGCGTTGCGGGGCGCGGGGGTCTCCGTACCGCTGTCGGTGTGCGCGAGCATCGCCGCCGAACCGGATCCGGCGGGCCGGCAGGCGCGGATCCGGTCCTGGACGGTCCTCCCGGACCGCGCCACGGTGCACTTCGCGGACCCGGGAGCCGGCGCACTCGCCAGGACCCTCCTGTCCCGCGGCGTGGCGGTGGACGCGGTACTCCCGTGGCCCCCACGGGACGGCGGTGCCCCGGGGCAGGATGTGGAGGAGCTGACCCGCTTCCTGGCCGGGCGGACCACGGACGGAGCCGGCCCGCCGGCCCCGAGCGCGACCGGCCCGAGCCCGAACGCCCCGGCCACGCCCGGCGGAGCCGCGCGCCGCACAACCCCCAACGGCGCGGGCGGGGGAGGTGGGGGCGTCGTCCGCACAGCCCCGAACGGCGCGGGCGCCACCGGCGCGGGAACCGCCGACACGTGTGCGGACAGGGCGCGCACACCCGGCGCGGCCTGCGGCGGAACGGCCGACACGAGCCCGAACTGCGCGGGGGCGGGCGCGGGAGGCGGGGGCTCGGGCCGCACAGCCCCGAACGGCGCGGCAACGGACGGCGCGAGCGCACCCGGCGTGGGCACGGCCAGCCCGGGCACAGCCGACGCGGGCACAGCCGGACCGGGCACAGCCGGCCCGGGCCCGTGCGGGTGGGTTCGGGTGGTGGTCGAGCTGGCCGGGGTCGAGCCGGAGGCCGTGGGGCGGCTGCGGCGGCTGGTGCCCGGGGTGCCGTTGCTGCTGGTCGGGCGGGACGGCGCCGCCTGGCCGGCGCTGCGGCTGGCCGCCCGGTGCGGGACCGGGGCGCGGATCGGCGTCGGCGACGTACTGCACCTGCCCGACGGCCGCCCGGCACCCTCCACCGCCGTACTGGTGACAGCCGCCCTCGCCGCGGCCCGGGCCGAGACCGCCGCCCGCGGCGGCGCCGGCGGACCCCTGGTCGGGCCGGAAGGCCAGGCTGCCCCTTCCGGATCTCGCTCCCCCGGCTACTGCTGGGAGGTGCCCAGGACCCGCGCCGCCCGGCAAGATCCGAAAGAGACGACTTAGTGCCGGGCTCCGGGCGGCGGCGGGGCGTCCTCGACGCGGCCGGTCACCACCAGGTTGCCGTCGGGGGTGCGTCGCGCGAGGCGGCCCGTGCGGAGGTGGCCGTCCGCGGTGAAGGACCGCACATTGTGCTCCGGCGCCCGGTAGTAGCCGCGCAGGGTGGACGGGCCGCGGGCCAGGAGTTCGCCGGGCTCCCCGTCGGGCACGTCCTTGCCCTCGGCGTCGACGATGCGGATCTCGTCGTCGGACGAGAGCGGTCGGCCCTGCGTGGTGAGCACGGCCTCGTCCGGATCACCGGGCCGGGTGAGCGTGAGGAGCCCCTCGGCCAGGCCGAAGGCCTGCTGGAGCCGGCAGCCGAGCTCGGGGCCGATCCGTTCGGCGGTCGCCCGGGGCAACGGCGTGGCGTCGCCGCCGACCTGCACCAGCCGGAGGCTGCTCACGTCGGCCCGGACCGCGGGGAGCGCGTCGAGCCACGGCTCGGCGGTGTCGGGCGCCACCGACGTGACGGTGACCCGCTCGCGCTCGATGAGCGGGAGGCAGGCGCCGGGTTCGGCGGTATCGGCCAGGACGACGGTGCCGCCCACGGACAGGGTGCCGACGATGCCGGGGCTCCCGAGGGCGAAGGCGGATCCGGCGGGCAGCGCGGCGAGGTACACGTCGTCCTCGGTGAGCGACACCAGTTCGGCGGCGGCCCGCGCCTGGCGGGCGTAGTCGTTGTGGGTCCGCGGAACGAGCCGGGGCGCCCCGGCGGCGCCGCCGCCCGGGAGCAGGAGGAACGCCACCTGGTCGGCGCTCTGTGCGAGCGCCGGCTCGGGCGGCGCGTCGACGGTGCCGAGCGGGGAGTACTGGCAGCCCGCCGGGTCGGTCGTGAGGCCGCCGTACGGGGAGGAGGCCCCCGGCGCCTCGAGGGTGAACACCCGCCGCAGGAAGGGCCAGCGGGCCGCGATGTCCGCGGCCACCGCCGTGAGGTCGAGGCCCTCGTACGCGGCGGGGCCGACGTAGCCGACGGCCTGGGTGACCCGGACGAGCCCGGCCACCCCGGCCGCGGGGTGCGGGAGCGGGCAGAACACGGGGACCGTGCCGGCCCGCATCAGCGCGAACGCGGTGACGACGCATTCGGGGACGTTCGGCAGCTGGACCACGACCCGCATCCCGGGCCGCAGGCCCCGCAGCCGGAACCCGGCGGCCATGCGGTCCACCCGGCGGTTCAGGGCCGCGTACGTGAGCCGGGTGTCGCCGTGGACGAGCGCGGTGCGCGGCCCGTACTGCAGGGCCCAGCCGCGCAGCAGGTTGTCCAGCGTGTTGCCGCGCCAGTGCCCGGCCGCCCAGTAGCGGTCGACGAACGCCTCGGGCCAGGGCGTGCAGCCGTCGAGCATGGAGGTGCCCCCCTTCTCGGCGCCGGGGAGCGGCCCCGCCGCGTTGATCTCGGCCATCCCAATGCTCCAACGGCCCTGCGGGCAAGGTGCCTTCCCGACCATGGACGCCGGACGCCCTCGGCGGAACGTCCAATGGGCGCCGCCGACCAGGAGGTTCGGGCGGCCGGAGCGAGCGCTCCGGGCGCCCCGCGGCGGGGCTGCCTAGAGCCGCGAGCCGGTGAGCTGCTCGCCGAAGACGTCGTCCGGGTTGGACAGTGCGCAGTTCTGCAGCGAGAGGCAGCCGCAGCCGATGCAGTCGGCCAGGTGGTCGCGCAGCCGCATCAGCTGGCTGATGCGCTGTTCCAGCTCTCCGCGCCACATCTCCGAAAGGCGCGCCCAGTCCTCGCGGTTGGGGGTGCGTTCCTCGGGGAGCTGGGCGAGTGCGTCGCGGATGGCGGCGAGCGGGATCCCGACGCGCTGGGCGGCCCGTACGAACGCGACCCGGCGCAGTGCGTCGCGGCTGTAGCGGCGCTGGTTGCCGGAGGTCCGGCGGCTGCTGATCAGCCCCTTGGTCTCGTAGAAGTGGAGCGCGGAGACGGCCGCGCCGCTGCGGGCGGACAGCTGGCCGACGGTGAGCTCGTGGATTTTCTCGGGAATCTGCGGCACGAGGCCGAGGGTAGTCGGCCCGGCCCCGATCCGTTGACAGATACATGCGGCCCCAGCATGCTGAGCAAGCGCTTGTTCGCCCGAACCCCCGGAAGAGGAGAGGCATGGCCGAGCCGAAGGTGTTCACGTCCGCCGAGGAACTGCGCGCCGGAATCGGCGAGACGCTCGGTCCGAGCGGATGGCTGGAGGTGGACCAGAAGCGGATCGACCTGTTCGCCGACGCGACCGGCGACCACCAGTGGATCCACGTGGACCCGGAGCGGGCCGCAACCGGACCGTTCGGCTCCACGATCGCGCACGGCTACCTGACGCTGTCGCTGCTGCCGAGCCTGGTGCCGCAGGTCATGCGGGTCGAGGGCATGCGGATGGGCATCAACTACGGCATGGACAAGGTGCGTTTCCCGGCGATCGTGCCCGTCGGCTCGCGGCTGCGCGCCACCGCAGTGATCACGGAGGTGACGGAGGCCGCCGGCGGCGGCGTCCAGGTCGCGGCGACGGTCACCGTGGAGCGCGAGGGCGGCGACAAGCCGGTGTGCGTGGCGCAGTCGCTGTCGCGCTACTACTTCTGAGCCGCTGCGCCCACCATGCGCAGGACGAGGTCGGCGTAGAGCGCGCCGACCTCCTCCGGCGTGCGCCGGCCGGACGCGTTGAACCAGCGGGCCACGTCGATGCACAGCGACAGGACGGCGAGCGTGGTGCCGGGGACGTCCGGGACGTGGAACTCCCCCGCCGCGACGCCCTCGGTGAGGATGCGGCGCATGACGGCGTCGCTCTGGCGGCGCAGCTCCACGATTTCGGAGCGGTGCTCCGGGGCGAGGGCATCGAGCTCGTACTGGACCACGCGCGCGGTGGTGTGGTGCGCGGCGTGCCAGAGCACGAAGGACCGCACGGCCGCGTCGAGCCGGTCGGCGGCGGAGCCCGGGCGGGAGGCTGCGGTCTCCAGGATGTCGAGCGCCTTGTCGTGGCCGATCCGGCTGATCCGGTGGAGCAGCTCTTCCTTGGTCTTGTAGTGGATGTACAGCGCGGCGGGGCTCATCCCGGCCCGCCCTGCGATGTCCCGCGTGGTGGTCGCGTGGTAGCCGCGCTCGGCGAACGCCTCGACGGCGGCGACGAGCAGCCGCCGCGCCGCGTCGGGGGTGACCTCCGACCACGGCCGGTAGCCGCCGGTCGTCTCCTCCGCGCTGTCCATCGCTCGCCCACCCTCTCGTCACTGCAGGAAGCGACCAGCTTACCGGAGGGTGAGCAAGCGCTTAGCCGTCGTCGGCGCGTCGGCCGCCGCCGGTCAGACCTTCGGCTGGAAGGGGTCGTAGTCGGCGAGGATCTTCTCCATCCGTGCCTGGTCGACCCGGCTGACGATCTGGGTGAGCTCCTGGCGGTCGCGGATGACCTTGGCGAGGGTGAAGGCGGAGGTGGTGAGGTAGAGGACGGCGATGCCGAGGAAGGCCCGGACCCAGCCGTCCGCGGCCAGCTGGTAGATCCCGAGGGCCACGGCACCGAGCGCGATGCCGAAGGAGGCGACGGCCTGGGCGTAGTACGCCCCCGTGTTCCGCTGCTTGACCGGTGTCTCGTTCATGGGCACCAGCATCGGGCGGCGTGACCGGCGCCACATCCGTGCGCGTACTCAGTCCCGTACTCAGCCCCGCACCCGGACGTCAGGCGCTCAGAAGGCGGAGACACCGGTGCGGGCGCGGCCGATCAGCAGCTTCTGGATCTGGCTGGTGCCCTCGTACAGGGTCATCACGCGGGCGTCGCGCAGCAGCTTGCCGGCCGGGTACTCGTCGATGTAGCCGTAACCGCCGTGCACCTGCAGGGCGTTGCCCGCGGCGCGCACCGCGGCCTCCGAGGCGAAGAGCTTGGCGGTGGAGGACTCGGTCGCGAAGGGCTGCCCGCGGTCGATGAGGTCGGCCACCCGCCAGGTCAGCAGGCGCGCCGCGTCCACGTCGACCGAGATGTCGGCGATCAGCTCCTGCACGAGCTGGTGCCCGGCGATCGGCTTGCCGAACTGCTCGCGCTGGGATGCGTACGAGACGGCCGCGTCCAGGGCCGCCTGGGCGATGCCGACGCAGCCGGCGGCCACCGACATCCGCCCCTTGGCCAGTGCGGACATGGCCACGGAGAAGCCCTTGCCCTCGGGGCCCAGCATCGCGGCGGCGGGCACGCGGACGGAGTCGAGGACCAGTTCGGCGGTGGCCTGGCCGCGCAGGCCGAGCTTGCCGTGGATCTCGCGGCGGGTGAGGCCGGGCGCCGAGGTCGGCACGAGGAAGGCGGAGATGCCGCGGTGGCCGGGGCTGTCGCTCGTGCGGGCGAAGACGAGGGCGACGTCGGCCCAGGTGCCGTTGGTGATGAACGTCTTGGTGCCGCTGAGGAGGTACGCGTCGCCGTCGCGGACGGCGCGCGTGGTGAGGTTGCCGGCGTCGGAGCCGGTGCCGGGCTCGGTCAGGGCGAAGCAGCCGAGTGCGTCACCCGAGCAGAGGCGGGGCAGCCAGGCGCGCCGGTGCTCCTCGCTGCCCCAGGCGGCGATCGTCTTGGCGACGAGACCGAGGGAGACGGAGACGATGCCGCGCACGGCGGAGTCGGCGCGGCCGAGCTCCTCGAGGACGAGCGCGTACGCGAGGTGGTCGCCGCCGGAGCCGCCGTACTCCTCCGGGACGGTCAGGCCGAGGAAGCCCAGCGCGCCGAGCTTCTTCACGATGCCGCGGTCCACGCTCTCGGCGCGGTCCCACGCGGCGGCGTAGGGGGCGATCTCGCGCTCGCCGAACTCGCGGGCGAGGCGGCGCACCGCATTCTGCTCCTCGCTGAGTTCCAGGTTCACGGGCACCTCCGGGGGGAGTTCGGGCAGCAGGACCATTAACTAGCATCGGTAGTTTATTGGGGTCGGGCCCTACTATGTGGCGCATGGCCAGACCGCGCAAGCCCCTCCTCAGCCGTGACCGCATCGTCGAGGCGGCGGGCGCACTGGTGGACGCGGAGGGACTGGAGGCCGTGTCGACGCGGCGGCTGGCGGCCGCGCTCGGCGTGAGCGGGCCCTCGCTGTACAACCACTTCCGGACCAAGGACGAGATCCTGGACGCGGTGGCGGACGCGGTGAGCGCGCGGGTCGACCTGTCGATGTTCGAGGCGGGGGCCGGGCGGGACTGGCGGGAGGCCCTGCACGACTGGGCGCACTCCTACCGGGCGGCACTGGCGGACCACCCGAACATCGTGCCCGTACTGGCGCGCGGCCCCGGGCGGCGGCCGGCGGGACTGCGGCTCGCGGACGCGGTGTTCGGGGCGATGACGGCGGCCGGGTGGCCGCCCGCGCAGGCGACGCGGATCGGCGCACTGATGCGGTACTTCATTCTGGGCTCGGCAGTGGGCTCGTTCGCGCGGGGTTTCCCGGACGACGAGGCCGCGTACGACCCCGCGGACTACCCGCACCTGGGCCGGGCCCACCTGCTGGCCGAGCGGCAGCGCGAGGTGGACGAGGGCGCGTTCGAGACCGGGCTGGCCGCCCTGCTGGACGGCCTGGCCCTGCAGTACGAAGCCCTGCGGCGGGACCGGCCGACCGGTCCCGCCGCAGGGTCGGCGCCCTAGAGGACGACCGGAAGAACCACAGGGGGACTAGAACACGACGAGCGAGCGGCCGCCCTTGCCGGCGAGCATGGCGTCGAAGGCGCCCGGGATCCCGTCGAGGGTGATGCGGTCGGTGACCATCGAGCCGAGGTCGAGGCGGCCGGCGCGGACGTGGTCGGCGAGCACCGGGAGGTCGCGGGCCGGGTCGCTGTTGCCGTAGACGCAGCCGGTGAGGGTGCGGGCGAAGTGGAAGACCTCCAGCGCGTGGAAGGTGACCTGCTGCTCCTTGCCGCCGATGCCGACGACGGTGGTCCGCCCGCCGCGGCGGGTGGAGTCCCAGGCCCCGCGGATGGATTCGGCCCGGCCGACGCACTCGACGGCGACGTCCGCGCCCTGCCCGCCGGTGAGCGCGCGGATCTGCTTGGCGGTGGTGTCGGTGGCGAGGACGAACTCGGTGGCCCCGGCGGCCCGGGCCAGCTCCTCCTTGGCCGGGGAGACGTCCACGGCCACGATCGGTCCGGCCCCGGCGATCCGGGCGGCCTGCAGGGCGGCCAGGCCGACGCCGCCGACGCCGAAGACGGCCACCGACTCCCCGGAGCGGACCCGGGCGCTGTGGTGGACGGCGCCGTAGCCGGTGAGCACGGCGCACCCCAGGAGGGCGGCCTCGTCGAGCGGGATCCCGGCGGGCGCGGGGAGCACGCAGTTCGCGGCGACGACCGTCTCCTCGGCGAACGCGGCCACGTTCAGCCCCGGGTGCAGGGGCGTGCCCTCGGTGTCGTGGGCGTATACCGCCCCGACGCCGGTGAGGGCGTTCGCGCACAGCCACACCTCCCCGATCGAGCAGTGGTGGCACTGACCGCAGGACGGGGACCAGTTGAGGACCACGCCGTCGCCGGGGGCGACGTGGGTGACGCCCTCGCCGACGGCGAGGACCGTCCCAGCGCCCTCGTGGCCGAGGACGGCGGGCACGGGGACCCTCATGGTGCCGTCGGTGAGGGAGAGGTCGGAGTGGCAGACCCCGGCAGCGGCGAGCCGCACCCGGACCTGCCCGGGGCCGGGATCGGGCAGGACGATCTCCCGTATCTCCAGCGGGGCTCCGACGGCGGGCAGGATGGCGGCGCGGACCATGACGACTCCGTCTCTCGGGCTCTTCGCGGGACTCAGAACTGCAGGGACTTGGTCTGGAGGTACTCGGCCAGACCGTGCGGGCCGAGTTCGCGGCCGACGCCCGACTGCTTGTAGCCGCCGAAGGGTGCGAGCGGGTTGAAGCGGCCGCCGTTGATGTCCACCTGGCCGGTGTCCATGCGCCGGGCGAAGGCGACGGCGCTCTCCTCGTCCGCGGCCCAGACGGCACCGCCCAGCCCGTACACGGTGCCGTTGGCGATGCGCAGGGCGTCGTCCTCGTCCTCGTACGGCAGGATCGACAGCACGGGGCCGAAGATCTCCTCCTGGGCGATGGCCATCTCGGGCGTGACGTCGGCGAAGACGGTCGGGGCGATGTAGTAGCCGTACGGGTGCGGGGCCTCGGGGCCGCCGGCGACGACGCGGGCGCCTTCCTCGATGCCCCGGTCGATGTACCCGCGCACGCGGTCGCGCTGCTTGGCGTTGATCACCGGACCGAGGCGGGTGCCCGGGTCGCGGGGGTCGCCGCAGGGGTACTTGGCGACGGCGGCGGCCGCGAGGTAGACGGCCTCCTCGTACTGGTCGCGGTGGACGAGCATCCGCGTGAGCGCGTTGCAGCTCTGGCCGGAGTTGTTCATGACGTGGCCCACGCCGGCCGCGACGGCCTTGGCCAGGTCGGCGCCGGGCAGGATGACGTTGGCCGACTTGCCGCCGAGCTCGAGGGCGACGCGCTTGACGGCGGCGCCGGCCGTGGCGCCGATCTGCCGGCCGACCGCGGTGGAGCCGGTGAAGGAGACGAGGTCGACCCCCTCGTGCGCGGCCAGCGCCTGCCCGGCCACCGGGCCGGTACCGGTGACCAGGTTGAACACTCCGGCCGGGACGCCTGCCTCGTGCACGGCTTCGGCGAAGAGCTGTGCGGTCAGCGGGGTGTCCTCGGCCGGCTTGAGGACGATGGTGCAGCCGGCGGCGAGAGCGGGTGCCACCTTGGCAACGATCTGGTGCAAGGGGTAGTTCCAGGGCGTGATGGCCGCGACGACGCCGACCGGCTCCAGCAGCACGGTGGAGTTCCCGATCCGCTCCTCGAAGGCGTACGAGGCGCCCAGCTCGGCGAACGAGGAGGAGACGGCGATCGGCGCCCCGACGTGGACCATCTCGGAGAAGCCGAGCGGCGAGCCGAGTTCGGCGGTGATGAGCTCGGCGAACTCGCTCTTGCGGGCGACCAGCACATCGCGGATCGCCCCGATCAGGGCGGCCCGCTCGGCCGGGGGCGTGGCCGCCCAGCCGGGGAAGGCCGCACGGGCCGCGCGCACCGCCGCGTCCACGTCCTCGGCGGTGCCGGCCGGGACCCCGCCGATGACCTGCTCGTCGGCCGGGTTCTGCACCTCGATCCGGTCGCGTCCGGCGGCGGGCCGCCACTCGCCGGCGATGTACATCCCGTCGTGGGGCTTCATGGCATTCCTCCCGAGCACGCGCGAGCGCGTAGACCTACCTGACCTCGTGTGGCCACCCTACAAACCGGCGTGGGCGGTTTTCGGTCCACCAGGGTCCGGCGGCATCAGACGATGCCGAAAACCATCCCTGCCCCGAGGACGACGAGGGAGGTCAGGGCCGCCCATTTCACGGTGAAGCGGGTGTGGTCGCCGAACTCGACCCGGGCCATGCCGACCAGGACGTAGACGGCCGGAACCAGCGGGCTGGACATGTGCAGGGCCTGGCCGACGAGCGAGGCTCTGGCGATCTCCAGCGGGGAGACGCCGTGCGCGGCGCCGGCCTCGGCGAGCACCGGCAGCACGCCGAAGTAGAAGCCGTCGTTGGACATGAAGTAGGTGAGCGGCAGGCTGAGCACCCCGGTGACCAGCGCCATGTGCGGGCCCATGCCCTCGGGGATCGCACCGACAAGCCAGTCGGCCATCTGCTTGACCATGCCGGTACCGCTGAGGACACCGGTGAAGACGGCGGCGGCGAAGACCATCCCGGCGACGTTCAGGACGTTGTCCGCGTGGGCGGCGATCCGGGCCTTCTGGTCGGGCATGTGGGGGAAGTTGACGGTGAGGGCGAGGGCGGCGCCGAGCAGGAACAGCACCGGGATCGGCAGCAACTCCATGATCATCGCGGTGAGGAGGACCAGGGTCAGGCCGGCGTTGAACCAGTACAGGTGCGGCCGGAGGGTCGCCCGGTGCGGGTCGAGGCCTTGGAACCCGTCCCCCGGCGGGGCGGTGTCGGCCGCGGGGGCCCCGGAGGCGGTGCCGGTGTCGGCGGCCGTGGCCTCGACCGGGGCCTTCGGGGGTTCCGCGCCGCCGCCGGACCCGGCGGAGCCCTTGCCGGCGGCGACCAGGCGCGCCACGGACTCGGACTCGGCATCTGCCGGGGCTGCGGCTGCCGCCGCGGCTGCGTCCGGCAGGGCGAGCGTGCCGAGCCGGCGGCGCTCCTTCAGGCCGAGGACGTACGCGAGGCCGAAGACGAAGAGCAGACCGACCGCGAGGGCCGGAATCATCGGGACGAAGATGTCGGCGGCGTCGAGCTTGAGGGCGGTGGCGGCGCGGGCGGTCGGACCGCCCCAGGGCAGGGTGTTCATGACGCCGTTGGCGGTGGCGGCGACGCCCGTCATGACCACGAGGCTGAGGCCGAGCCGCTTGTAGAGCGGGTACATCGCCGAAACGGTGATCATGAAGGTGGTGGAGCCGTCGCCGTCGAGGGAGACGACGGCGGCCAGCACCGCGGTGCCGACGACCACCCGCACCGGGTCGGCCTTGCAGAAGCGCAGGATGGCGCGGACGATCGGGTCGAACAGACCGACGTCGATCATCACGCCGAAGTAGACGATGGCGAACATCAGCATGGCGGCGGTCGGCGCGAGCTTTCCGACGCCTTCGATGACGTAGTCACCCAGGTGCGCGCCCTTTCCTGCGAACACGCAGAAGGCCGCCGGGATCAGGACGAGCGCCGCGATGGGCGACATTTTCTTCATCATGATCAGGACCAGGAAGGTGGCGATCATGGCGAAGCCGAGGAAGGTCAGCATGCAGGGAACGTAGGGGTCCGCGCGGCAGCCCAACAAGACGTCCGCGCGTGAGCAATACGAGCAAAACCCCAGCTCAGGGCAGGGGTGTCAGGGCGACGGGGAAGCCGTTGAGCACCGCCGTGCCGGACAGCGGGTCCAGCCGGGAGCCGTCGAGGAGCTGGTTGACGTTGACACCCGGCTCGGCCGCGGCCACCGACAGGCGGGCGCCCTCGCGGTCGTGGCCCCAGCCGTGCGGGAGGCTGACCACGCCGGTGCGCACGCTGTCGGTGACCTCGACCGGGACCTCGAGGCTGCCGCCGTCGGCGGTGACCAGGGCCCGGCCGCCCTCGGTGAGGCCGAGCCGGTCGGCGTCCTGCGGGTTCACCTGGAGGGTGCAGCGGTTGGAACCTCCGGTGAGGGCCGGGACGTTGTGCAACCAGCTGTTGTTGGACCGCAGGTGGCGGCGGCCCACGAGCACCAGGGCGGCGGGGCGGTCGGCGAGCGCCGCGCGCAGCCTGGGGAGCTCGGCCGCGATCGGGTCCGGCAGCAGCTCGATCCTGCCGCTGCGCGTCCTCAGCCCGCCCGGGAGCCGGGGCCGCAGCGGGCCCAGGTCGATGCCGTGCGGCTGCGCGAGCAGCCGCGCCAGACTCAGCCCCCCACCCGCCGCCCCGCCCACGCCCCCGCCCCCGCCGGGGCGCACGTCTGCGCCGGTGCGCAGGTCCGCGTCGGGGCGCACGTCCGCGTCGGGGCGGGCGTCTGCGGGGTGGGGCCGCGCGGCTGCGTCGGCGCGCGCGCCCGCCACGGTGCGCACCTCCGCGCCGCCCTGGACGTCCGCTTCGGGGCGGGCGTCCGCGTGGGGCCGCACCTCCGCGTCGGGCCGCACGTCCGCGTCGGGGCGCGCGGCGCTGCCGGCAGGCCGGCCGGCGGCGCCGAAGAGGTCCCCGTACGGGCCGAGTCGGAGCATCAGGTCGAGCCGCCGCTCCGGGCCGCTCTCGCCGGTGAGCAGGCCGGCGAGGCGGGTCGGGTCCTGCCCGTGCAGGGGTGAGTGCGGGTCGGCGGTCTCCTTGGCGAGGGCGGCGAGGATCACGGGCTCGTCGACGGCCGCCGCGGCGTCGGGGACGGCGGCGCCGTGCAGGCCCGCGACGGCGAGGACGAGCCGGGCGTGGATCTCGCACTCGTCGAGCAGCCCCGCCTCCAGCGGTACGGCGCGGCGGGTGTAGCGCGCCTGGTTGCGGATGGCGAACCCGTTGAAGGCGAAGTCGTGGTGGGGGCTCTGGGCGGGCGGCGGGGGCGGCAGGACGACGTGGGCGTGGCGCGAGGTCTCGTTGAGGTACGGGTCGACGCTGACCATGAAGTCGAGCCCGGCCAGGGCCGCGTCGAGGCGCCGGCCGTCGGGGGCGGACAGCACCGGGTTCGCGGCGATGGCGACGAGGGCGCGGATCCGGCCGTCCCCCGGCGTCTCGATCTCCTCGGCCAGGGCGGCGATGGGCAGTTCGGCCTTGGCCTCGGGGTGGCCGCTGACCCGGCTGCTCCAGCGGCCGAGGGTGAAGCCCTTGCCCGGGCCCGCGGGGCGTGGCCGCGGGCCGGCGGCCGGGAGCGGGAACAGGGCGCCGCCGGGGCGGTCGAGGTTGCCGGTGAGGACGTTCAGCACGTCGACCAGCCAGCTGGCGAGCGTGCCGTACTCGACGGTGCAGCTGCCGATCCGCCCGTAGACGGCAGCGGTGGGCGCGGCCGCCAGGTCGCGGGCGAGGGTGCGGATCTCGGCGGCCGTGAGGTCGCAGGCGGGGGCCACGGCCTCAGGAGTGAAACTCCCGAGGGCCACGGCGAGTTCCCGGAGCCCGAGGAGGTGTTCGGCGAGCTCTCCGGGGGCGGCGAGCCGCTCGGCGAGCAGGGTGTGGGCGAGAGCGGCGAGCAGCAGGGCGTCACTGCCGGGGCGCGGCGCGAGGTGCCGGTCGGCGAGGCGGGCGGTGCGGGTGCGGCGCGGATCGACGACGACGAGGGTGCCGCCGCGGGCGCGCAGCGCCTTGAGCCGGCCCGGGAAGTCGGGGGCGGTGCACAGGGAGCCGTTGGACTCGACCGGGTTGGCGCCTACCAGCAGCAGGAAGTCGGTGCGGTCGAGGTCGGGGACCGGGATGGCGAAGGGGTCGCCGAAGAGGAGCCCGCTGGAGACGTGCTTGGGCATCTGGTCGAGGGTGCTGGCGGTGAAGAGGTTGCGCGTGCCGAGGGTCTTCAGGAGCAGCGGCGGGTAGAGGGCCCCGGCCATGGTGTGGGTGTTCGGATTGCCGAGGACGACGCCGACGCTCTGGGCCCCGTACTCCCGGACGAGGGCGGGGATCGCGGTGGCGACGGCCTCGTAGGCCTCGGCCCAGGTCGCCTCGCGCAGCCGGCCGCCCCGGCGGACGAGGGGGGTGCGCAGCCGGTCGGGGTCGGCGTCGAGGGCGCCGAAGGCCGCGCCTTTGGGACAGATGAAGCCGCGGCTGAACACGTCGTCGCGGTCTCCGCGGGCGCCGGTGACGGTACTGCCCTCGACGGTGAGGGTGAGGCCGCAGGTGGCTTCGCAGAGGGGGCAGATGCGCAGGGCGGTGCGGGGCATGGGCTCTCCCGGGGGCAGCGGGCTGCAGCCCGTGGCACGCAGCACGCGGGCGGCAAGAGCATACCGACCAGTACGCATGCTGGGGAGGCCCCGGCGGCCCCGGACCGGAAACGGGCGGCGGCCCGTGCAGCGGAGGGGAAGCTCCTGACCGTCAGTCGAGGACGCCGGCGAGGTAGGCGTGCATCATCGCCCGGATCTCGGCCACGATCGCGGGATCGCCCGCCGGGTCGCTGCGGAAGGCCAGCTTGGTGAGCGCGTCGGTGGCCTCGACGGCCACGAGGACCGCCCGCTCCAGGTCGGCGTCCGGGGTCAGGCCGAGGTGGGCGCCGAGCAGCTCGGTGAGGCGTACGGCGACGTGCCGGTTGGGGTCGGCGTCCGGCCCCTCCTCGGGCGGAGCGGGCACCCCGAAGTCGACGAGCGCGAAGCCGGGGACGGTCCGCTTCATGGCGAGGTACTCGTCCAGCACGGCGTCGACCACGGGCCGCCAGTCGGCGCCCGGCAGTTCGGCGAGGCGGTCCGCGATGCCCTCGGTGTAGCGGTCCAGGTTGCGGTGGGCGAGGGCGATGGTCATGGCGCGCTTGTTGCCGAAGAAGCGGTAGACCGAGCCGATCGGCACTCCGGCGCGCAGGGCCACGGCGCGGGTGCTGAGGTTCTCGTAGCCGGTCTCGTCCAGGAGTGCGGCGCAGGCGTCGAGGATCCGGGCGAGCCGGTCGGCACTGCGCTGCTGGACGGGCGTACGGCGCAGGGGATGGGTGGGGGGCACGGGGTCCATGATGCCGCTCCGGGCGCGCGGGGACAGCAGCGGTCTCAGTTCAGGAGGAGGGCGAGGCCGCCGAGGGTGTACGTGATCATCAGCGCGAGCAGCGGCAGCTGTCCGGCGACGGCCCGGTCGGGCGGGAAGAGGCGGACGGACCGGTCGTGGGCGGCGATCACACCGAGTACGTGGCCGGCGACGACGGCGATGACCTGGAGGGCGGCGAGACCGCCGGATCCCAAGGGGGGCACGGGTTCTGGGGCATTGTCAGTGCCCAGTGCGATGCTTACTGTGCGTGGTCCTTCGGTGACGAGAAGGGAGAAGTAGTGAGCGGTGAGATAGCCGAGCGCGATCGGCACGAGTGAGTGCGCGAAGGCGGTCAGCGGGCGGGGGTGCGGGCCGCTGACCAGACGGGTGGCCGCGGCGCACAGGCAGTACAGGGTCGCGACGAGGGCGATGGAGGCCAGGAGGCCGAGGGTGGCCGTCGGGGTGCGGCCGAGGGGGGAGGTCTGCAGGGTGCCGATCCAGGAAGGGTTGTCGCTGAAGCCGTCGTAGGCGGTGGAGCCGAGCAGGACGCAGACGGTGGCGACGAGTCCGGGCCGCTCGGGCGTCGCGTCGAGTCCGTGGAAGGGGTTGCGCAGTACGAGGCGGCCGTCGGCGCGCCGGCCGAGCGGGGAGAGCCGGGCCAGCAGGGCGGAGTACGCCTCGAAGGGGTCTCCGCCGGCGAACCAGCGCTCGCCGAAGCGGGCGGCGAGGGCGAGTTGGCAGGCGGTGTGGAGGGCGAGAGCGGACAGAAGGGTGGTGGTGGATGCGGGATCGGGGGCGACGAGTTCGAGCCAGGTGAAGCCGAACAGTCCGGCGGCGGCGGGCCATTGGCCGAGCCGTGCGGGGAGCGGGCCGGGTCGGCGGCGCCGGGTGCGGGGCAGCAGGCGGTGCAGCGCGCGATGCAGCGCCCGGTGCAGGGTCCGCAGCGGGTTGAGGAGCCCCCAGACGGGGCCGAGGAGGAGGGAGGCGGGCACGAGGCCGACCCAGAACAGGACGTAGACGGCGCCGGGGCCGGGGTTGCGGGCGGGGTCGTCGGGACCGAGAAGGAGGGAGCCGACGAGTGCGAGGAAGGCGGTGAGGCCGAGCCCGCGCAGGGCGGCGCGGGTGACGGGAGCGTCGGCGGCCCGCTGGAGGCCGGCGGGCAGGGCGAGGCCCGACCGGTCTCCGCGGAACCGGGACGCGGACCACAGCAGGGCGAGGGCGAGGAAGGAGACGAACAGTGCGGTGAAGGCGCCGGCGAATGCGTAGAAGGGAGAGACCGGCAGATCGTGCTGGGAGCCGATCCCGTGCGCGAGCGCGGTGAGCGGGTCGGCCGGGTGAAGGACCACGCCCTGGCCGCCGCCACCGGTGCCCACGCCGGGACCGGGGCCGAGCACGGGGCCGGGGCCGACGGCGGGACCGTGTGCGAGCGCGGGAACGGGGAGGGTCGCAGCGGCCGGCAGGGGTCCGGCGAGCGCCTCGAGCGGCACCGCCTGCCCTGTCGGCGTCGGCGGGGTCATCGGACGAGGAGCTGGGTCAGGACGAGGCGGGAGGTGTGGGTCTCGACCTCGAAGAGGCCGGTGCGGTCGGCCGTCAGGACCAGGGTGGCCTCCTGGCCTGCCGGCAGGGCGAGTTCCTTGTCGTAGCCGTGGACGTGCAGGGTGTCCGCGCGGTCGCTGGTGACGCGCAGGGCGATGCGCTCGCCGCGCTTGAGCTCGGTGCGGCCGGGCGCGGGGCTGACCCTGCCGTCCCGGACGGTAATGGTGACCGTGCGGTCGGCCCCGGCCTGCGGGGGCCCGTCGGACGGGGCCGGGCCGGCCGGGGGTGCGGCGTGGTCGTGGCCGCCGGCGGACGCGCCCGGTGCGGCGGCGGTGAGCGGGGCCGTGCCCTCGACGGGCTTTCCGGCGACGGCCCAGGCGGTGTGGTCATCGGCGTAGAGGCGGACGGTCAGGGTGTGCGCGCCCTCGGGGACCTGCGCGGCAGGCAGGTGGAACCAGGGGCCGTACAGCCGGGCCAGTTTGCGGCCGTCCAGCTCCAGGTGGGCGTGGCCGGCGCCGGGGAGGGCGGCGCCGCCGGTGCTGTCGGGGGTGAACCGGAAGTGCTCCACCGCCAGTTGCAGGTTCCAGCCGTCCTCGGAGTCGGGGTGGACCGTGACCCGTACCTGCGGTGCGCCCTCGGCGGGCACCTCGCGCAGCCGGTGGCCGTTGCCGTCCTGCGCGTCGAGCAGGGTGCCGACGCTGCCGGTGGCCTGCTCGTGGCTGGTGCCGGGCTTGTGGTGGGTCGTGGGCCGCCCGCCGCAGCCCGTCGCCGCGCCGCCCGCGAGCAGCAGGACGGCGGCGAGGAGGGCGGCGGTGCGCAGGCGGCTGCCCTGCCGGGCGGCGGTCACTGCCGTCCCTGCGGGCGCTGCCGTCCCTGCGGGTGCCGTTGTCCCTGCGGGTGCTGCCGTCCCTGCGGGTGCTGCTGTCCCTGCGGGTGCTGCCGTCCCTGGGGTTGCTGCCGCCCCTGCAGTTGCTGCCGCCCCTGCAGTTGCTGCGGTTGCTGCGGTTGCTGCAGTCACCTCGGGCCTCCTGTCGTCGGGTGGGCCGCTGCATCCCGCCGGGCCCGCGGAGGGTGCCCGGGTCATGTTCCGGGGGGCGGGGTCGGGGCTGCCGTGGCTTCGACGACCGGGCCGGCGGGGGTGGGCACGGGGGCCCGGTCGCCGGCGGGGTCGCCGCCCGGGCCGTCGAGACCGGCCGGGGTCGGGCCCGGGCGGGCCGAGGCGACGACCGCCCACAGCGCCCAGACCACGGCGACCAGGGCGCGGGGCCAAGCGGGGCCGACGGGCGTCCAGGGGAGCATCAGGACGCCCTTGTCGAAGGCGTCGAGCAGGGTCAGGGCCGCCAGGAGCAGGGTCAGCCGCGCCAGCCAGGGGCGGTCGGCCCGCAGGGCGAGGCCCGCGCCCGTCCACCACAGGCCCAGCAGGAGCAGGGCCAGCGCCGGGACGGCGGTGGGGGTGAGCGGCAGGGTGGAGCCGGCCACGTCGAGGGCCAGCCCGGCCACGCCCAGCAGCGTCGCCGCCGTGCCCAGGCGGGAGCGGCGCAGGCGGCGCCACCACAGCACCCCGCCGACCAGGAGCAGCACCGCCGCCACCGCCAGGGCGATCTGGGTCTCGACGCGGGCCGTGCCGCGCGCCCCGTACCAGTCGCAGCCGGCCGGGAGCCGGCGCGCCTGGACGTTGTAGTCGGCGCAGACGAGGAGCTGGGCGAGTTTCACCGGCTCGCCGACCAGGCGGGCCGAGCCGCCCGACACCGCGCCCCGGCGCTCCCCGCACTGCGGGAGGGCGCCCGGGGTGGAGCCGTCGGGTCCGGACTGCCAGCAGTTGCCGCGGCCCTGGCCGTCCCACCAGACGTCCATCCCGTTGGGGCGGGAGGTGCCGGACCTGTCGCGGCCGAGGACGTTGTCGGCGTACCGGTTGTGGTGGGAGGTGTCGGCCTGCTTGGACCAGGCCTTCTCGCCGCGGATGAAGGCCGGCACGGCGGAGAGGAAGAAGCCGGCGCGCCGGTGTCCGTACACCCAGTTGTGCTCGTAGACGTTCCAGTTGCCGCCGGCGGTGATGATGCCGGTGCCGGGCGGCATGGAGATCTGCGGGCAGACCACGCCCTGTTCGTAGCCGCGCTCGATCGGCGGTTTGGCGCAGGTGCCGTCGGCGACGTGGTGGTAGTAGTCGGCGTTGTTGTCGTGGATCAGGTTCCGCTCGAACCGGGCGTGGTTCTGCGGGAGCCCGGGGTGGCCGGGGAAGGCGCTGTCCATGGAGGCGCCGCCCATGTTCTGGTCGAACTCGTTGTCGTGGACCCAGACCGAGTCTCCGGCGGTGCCCGAGTAGCCGACCATGTTGTGGTGGCTGCGGCAGCCGGTGATCTCGATGGAGTGGCGGGGCACGTCGTAGCCGCGGCCGTCGTTGATGTCGGAGGCGCTGCCCGGGTAGATGCCGGAGTCGCCGTTGCCGTACGACTCGCAGTTCTTGTACAGCCCGTGGTCGCTGGCGAAGGTGAGGAAGCCGTACTCGTCGTTCCAGCGGGTCAGCACGTCGTCGATGACGAAGCCGTCGCCGGCGAGTACGTACAGGGAGTTGAAGGTGGTGCGCTGGGCGGTGAAGTTGCGGAAGTAGATGCCGTTGGACTTGTCGGCACGGATGGCGTTCAGCTTCTGGTACTTCGCGTCGATGACCACGTCGAGGCGGGAGGCGCCCGTGCCCTCGATCTGCAGGTTCGTCTTGCCGAGGATCGCGACGAGGTTCTGGTTGTGCCGGCACTGCACCTGCTGCTCGTAGGACAGGATCTGGTAGCCGAGCGCGGAGTTCGGGGCCTTCAGCGCGGCGCACTCCCCCGTCGGCTTCGGCAGTGACGGCTCCTCCTCGTACAGGCCGGGGAGGATCGCGATGTTCATGCCGGGCCGGTCCACGGCGTCGACGGCCTCCTGCAGGTGCCGGTAGCCGCTCTTCTCGCACCGCTCGTACAGGGCCAGGTTGCGCTGCCGCAGCGCTTCGGGGAAGGCGGAGATCCGGCGTTCGAAGGCGGGCCGGTCGGTCTTGCAGACCAGCAGGTCGGGCTCGGCCTGCCGGTACTGCGGTACGGAGCCGGAGCCGTCGGGGAGGGCCACGGGGCGCTCCTCGTGCGCACGCGCGGCGGGCGCGGCGGCGAGGAGGGCGCCGAGGGCGAGGAGGGCGGCGACGGCGGCGAGGAGCGCCGTCGGCGCGGAGGGGGGCCGCCGGAGCCTGCGGGTCCGGGGGCTCCGCAGGGTCCATGGGGTCCGGGTCCACGACGCCCACGACGCCCCCGACGCCCCCGACGCCCACGACGTCCACGCCCACGACGTCCACAAGGTCCACGAGGTCCGCGAGGTCCACGACATGCGCGAGAGAGTAGAGCAATGTTCATCTTTTGGGACCCCCCGCGACGCACCCAATCCGGCCGCACCGCACCGCCCCGCCCCCGGCTCCGGACCGCCATTGACGCGCGCGCCGCGGAATCCTACTGTCGGCCATAGGATTCCTTCGACAGAGCGGAAGCACCCATGAGCGAGCAGGCCAGGAAGACGGCCGAGGCCCTGGAGTACCTCACCGGCTTCGGCAACGAGCACAGCTCGGAGGCCGTCCCCGGCGCACTCCCCCACGGCCGCAACTCGCCCCAGCGCGCCCCCCTCGGCCTGTACGCGGAGCAGCTCAGCGGCAGCGCGTTCACCGAGCCCCGCAGCCACAACCGCCGCTCCTGGCTGTACCGGATCCGTCCTTCCGCCGCCCACCCGCGGTTCACCCGCACCGGCAACGGCGCCCTGCGCACCGCGCCGTTCACCGACGCCGAGGCCGACCCCAACCGCCTGCGCTGGAACCCGCTGCCCGCCCCGGCCCCCGGCACCGACTTCCTGGCCGGCCTGTGGACGCTCGGCGGCAACGGCGACGCCACCCAGCGCACCGGCATGGCCATCCACCTCTACGCCGCCAACGCCGACATGACCGACCGGGTGTTCAGCGACTCCGACGGCGAGCTGCTGATCGTCCCCGAGCGCGGCGGCCTGCTGCTGCGCACCGAGCTCGGCCTGCTCGCCGCCCGCCCCGGCGAGGTCGCCCTGATCCCGCGCGGCGTCCGCTTCCGCGTCGAGCTGCTCGACGACGACGCGCGCGGGTACGTCTGCGAGAACTACGGCCAGCCGTTCGAGCTGCCGAACCTCGGCCCCATCGGCGCCAACGGCCTGGCCAACGCCCGCGACTTCCGGGCACCGGTGGCGGCGTACGAGGACGAGGACCGCCCGACCGAGGTGGTCAACAAGTTCTGCGGCAACCTGTGGTCCGCCACCTACGACCACTCCCCGCTGGACGTGGTGGCCTGGTACGGCACGCACACCCCTTACGTCTACGACCTGCGCCGTTTCAACGTCCTGGGCTCCATCAGCTACGACCACCCGGACCCGTCGATCTTCACGGTGCTGACCTCGCCCTCCGACACTCCGGGGCTGGCGGGCGTGGACTTCGTGGTCTTCGCGCCGCGCTGGCTGGTCGGCGAGGACACCTTCCGCCCGCCGTACTTCCACCGCAACGTGATGAGCGAGTACATGGGCCTGATCGAGGGCGCGTACGACGCCAAGGCCGAGGGGTTCGTCCCGGGCGGCGGCTCCCTGCACAACATGATGTCCGCGCACGGACCGGATCGGGAGACCTTCGACCGCGCCAGCGCCGCCGAGCTGAAGCCGCAGAAGATCGACG
The DNA here is from genome assembly GCF_040645035.1 of Streptomyces sp. NPDC046876. Classification (NCBI taxonomy): domain Bacteria; kingdom Bacillati; phylum Actinomycetota; class Actinomycetes; order Kitasatosporales; family Streptomycetaceae; genus Streptomyces; species Streptomyces sp. NPDC046876. The sequence continues at coordinate 32,456 of NZ_JBEYXK010000043.1, forward strand.
ACGGCCTGGCCTTCATGTTCGAGACCCGCTGGCCGATCACTACCACCGCCCAGGCGGCCGGCGCCGAGCACCTCCAGCAGGGCTATGACGACGTCTGGCAGGGTCTGGAGCGTCACTTCCGCGCCTAAGATGCTCCCCCGGCCACCGCCGGGAGGGGCTGCGGGCCCCACACCTCGTCCCTACGGAGAACCACCCGTGACCGCCTTCGCCCCCGATTCGCTGGTGCTCAACCGGAAGCTGCCGCTCTGGTACCAGGTGTCGCAGTCGCTGCGCGCCTCGATACTGGGCCGCACGCCGGACGCCTCGCTGCGCCTGCCCACGGAGGAGCAGCTCGCCGAGCACTACGGGGTGAGCGTGCTGACCATGCGGCAGGCGCTCAAGGAGCTGGAGGGCGAGGGGCTGATCAGCCGGCACCGGCGGCGCGGCACGTTCATCGAGCCGGGCGCGCGGCGCAGCGCGCCGGTCCGGCTGCTGGGCTCGGTCGACGCGATCGTGGCGCAGCAGTCGGGCGACCGTACGACGGTGCTCGGGCACGCGCGCACGGCCGTGTCCGGGGAGCTGCTGGAGCACTTCCCGGACACGGCCGAGGTGGTCACGTACCGGCGCCTGCGCCATGACGGCGAGAGCGGCGAGCCGACCAACTGGGCGGAGAACGCGGTCCGTCCGGAGATCGCGGACAAGGTCGACCTGGACGACCTGGCGCGCTGGCCGATGACGAAGGTGCTGCGGGACGTGGTCGGGGTGCGGATCAGCCGGATCACGGACACGGTCGAGGCGCGGCTCGCCGACCCGGAGACGGCGGAGCTGCTGCAGGTGCCGCTGCTGAGCCCGATCCTGCACTACACGGGCGTCACGTACGACGAGGACGGCCGGGTCGTGGACGTGGCGCGGATCCGGTACCGGGGCGACCGGTTCTCCTTCACGGTGACCGTCGACGCCCACTGAGGGCCGGCGGCCGCCCTGCTGCTCGTCGTCCTCGGCCCTACTTCTCGTCGTCCTCGGCGCTGCGCTCTCCCTCCGCCTGCGAGGGGGTGGTGCGCTGGGTCTGGGGGTGGTGGGCCGCCCTCTTCTCCTTCTCGTCCATGTCCTCGTCGAGCCGCTCGCCTTCGGCCTGCGACGGAGTCGAGTATTCGTCGTACTGACTCATGACCACTCCTCGGCTCTTCGGAGCTCTTCGGAAGGCGCACATGCGGACCTTCCGTACATAAGGAGCGTAACGCTTCGGTCCGGACACAGCCGTGCGGGCCGCGGCGGCCTCCGGAGCCCGTCGCTACCATCTGCCGGGTGAGCCCTGACCAACCGCTGCCGGCCCCGCTGCTGGACGAGCTGATGCCCTGGGCCGAGAGCGGCCCGCGCCTGGGCCGCGACTGGGTCGCCGCCCCCGATCCGGCGACCCTGCGCACCCGCTGGGCGGTCCTGGCCGGCGCCGAAGCCGGGGAGCAGGAGCGGCTGTTCCGGCCGACCCGGACCCGGTCGGCCACCGCCGGGGCGGCCGCGCTGCCCGGCCAGCGCTCCGCCTCCACCTCCGGCTTCGCCGACGCGCCCGGCCCCTGCCCGGAGCCCGTACGGGTGCTGCGCGCCCCCTTCGACGAGCAGTGGCTGCTGCCCGACCAACGGCTGATCGACACCGCCCGACCGCAGCTGTGGCGGGTCCGGGACGGGCACCAGCTCTTCGCGGTCGAGGCCCCGGGCGCGGGCCTGCTGGTCACCGCACACCTGCCGGTCGGCCGGGTCGGCAGGATCCGCCCGCTGTACCGCCGTCCCGGCGGGGCCGAGCCGAACCTCGCGCCGGGCCTGCCGGCGCTGCTGGCCGAGCGCTACGGCGCCCCGGTCGCCCCGCGGGACGTGCTGTGCTGGATCCTCGCCGCGGGCCGGCCGGGCACGCGGGGGTACGAGGTCCCGCTCACGGCGGATCCCGAGGTCTGGCGGGCCGGGGTGGAGCTGGGCCGGCGGCTGCTCGCGGTCCAGTTGCGCGGCGGGCCCGGGGGCGAGGCGCCGCGGCTGCCGGGCGGGCGCCGTCCGTACGTCCGCTCCGCGGTAACGGCCTGGCCCGGCGCGCTGGGCTACGACCCGGAGACCGAGACGCTGGGCCTCGGGGCGGGCACGGTCTCGCCGGTGCCGCGGGAGGCCTGGGAGTACGAGGTGCAGGGCGGGACCCGGGTGCTGCAGGCCTGGTTCGCGGCCCGCTGCGCGCACCGGGACCCGCAGGCCGAGGGGCTGGACGCGCTGGGCCCGGCCGAGTGGCCGCAGGCCTGGACCTCCGAGCTGCTGGCCCTGGTGACCACGCTCGCCCTGCTGGCCGGGCTGGCCGGGGAGCGGGCGGCCTTCGCGGCCGGGCCGCTGCCGGCGCGCGCCGGGCTGACGCGCGCCGGGCTGGCGGCCGCCGGGGTGCTGCCGGTGCCGCCCCGGTCGCGCCGCCCGGCGTCGGTGCTGGACCACCGGGAGGAGGGTCCGGGCGGGCAGTTCGCCCTGCTCTGACAGGCCGCCGGGCCTCCCGCGGTCCGTGGGCCCGGCCACCTCGGCCCTGCTCCCTCAGGCCCGGTCCCAGGCATCCAGCAGCCGCGTCACCGTGCGGTCGAAGACGGCGGCCATGTCGGCGGTCGCCTCGGCCACCGGGTGGCTGTCGGCGAGGGCCTCCGCGAGCCGCGGGTAGGCGCCGCTCGCCAGGCGGGAGCCGAGCCAGGCCATCCGTACGCCCTCCTCGGCGGCCTCGCTCCACGGCAGCGAGCGGGCCCGCTCGGCGAGGGCGAGCTCGTTCGCCACGAAGGTCGCCGCCGTCCCGTTGACCGCGGCGACGAGCTCCAGCTTCTCGCCGCCGGACACCTCCAGCGGGGCCAGGCAGTCCAGGCTGTGCTCCAGGTAGCGCAGGGCGTGGGGGCTGAAGCCGTACACCGGTGACAGCAGCCTGGGCAGCCACGGGTGGCGGTGCATCAGCTCCCGCGTCTGCCGGGCCAGGGCCAGCAGGTCGGCCCGCCAGTCCCCGGTCGGCGGGCTCAGCTCGTACTCGCCGCTGACCGCGTCGACCATCAGCTCGTACAGGTCCTCCTTGCGCGGCACGTAGTTGTACAGGGACATCGTCCCGGCGCCGATCCCGGCCGCCACCCGCCGCATGGAGACGGCGTCGATCCCCTCCGCGTCGGCGATCCGCACCGCCTCGGCCGCGATCGAGCCGCGGGTGTGCGCGGGCCGCGGGCCGCGGCCGGCGCGCTGCGGGCGGGCCCAGATCACCTCGGGTTCAGCGGGTCGCCCGCTGGCTGTCATCGGTCATCACCTCGCCACCATCCTAGTTACGTACACCGTACGTAATGCGCTAGGGTGCCGCCCATGACAACTACTACGTACGCTGTACTTAGTGAGGGGCTCGAGAAGCGCTTCGGCGAGGTGCACGCCCTGCGCGGCCTCGACCTCGCGGTCCCCGAGGGAACGGTCTGCGGCCTCCTCGGCCCCAACGGCGCGGGCAAGACCACCGCCGTCCGCATCCTCACCACGCTCACCCGGCCCTCCGCAGGCCGCGCCCTGGTCGCCGGACACGACGTCGTGCGCGCCGGGGAGGCCGTCCGCCGGGCCATCGGGGTCACCGGGCAGTACGCCTCGGTCGACGGGGACCTGACGGGCCGGGAGAACCTGCGCCTGTTCGCCCGGCTCGCCGGACTGCGCGGCGCGCGGGGGCGGACCCGCGCCGACGAACTGCTGGACCGCTTCGGGCTGGACGAGGCGGCCGACCGGGTGGCCTCCACCTGGTCCGGCGGCATGCGCCGGCGCCTGGACCTGGCCGCCGGGCTGATCACCCGGCCCCGGGTGCTCTTCCTCGACGAACCGACCACCGGCCTCGACCCGGCGGCCCGCGAGCACATCTGGACCGCGGTGCGGGCCCTCGCCGACGAGGGGACGACGGTCCTGCTCACCACGCAGTACCTGGAGGAGGCCGACCGCCTCGCCGACGACATCGTGGTCGTCGACCGCGGCCGGGCAGCCGCCACGGGCACCCCGGCCGAGCTCAAGGCCCGGATCGGCGCCCATGCGGAGGTCACCGTCGCCGAGACCCCCGCGCTCGCGGGCGCGGCCGTGGTCCTCGACCAGCTCACGGGCGGGCGGCCCGTGCTCGACGCGGAGCGGCTGACCGCCGGGGTCACCGTCCTGGACCCGGCACTGACCCTGCCCCGGATCATCCGCGCCCTCGACACCGCCGGGATCCCGGTCACCGACGCGAGCCTGCGCGCGCCCACCCTCGACGAGGTGTTCCTGCGCCTGACCCGCGTCCGGGAGGCCGGCCCCGGAGGCAGCGGCACCGGCAGCACTGATGCCGGCGTCGGCGCCGGCGCCGACGACCGCACCGGACCCCACGACGCCCCGGGCGCGTCCGCGCCCCGCACCGCGAAGGAGCCCGCCGCATGAGCGCCACCGCCCTGCTGTCGGACGGCGCCGCCGTCCTCACCCGCCAGCTCCAGAAGGCCCGGCACGCGCCCGCGCTACTGGTCCTCACCCAGACCATGCCGATCATGATGCTGCTGTTCTTCGGCTACGTGTTCGGCAGCGCGCTCGCCATGCCGGGCTCGGAGTACCGCGAGTTCCTGGTGCCCGGGCTGCTGGCCGCGACCGCCGCGAACGGGCTGATGACCGGCATGTTCACGGCCGCGCAGGACGCCCACCGCGGAGTGATGGACCGTTTCCGCACGCTCCCGATGAGCCGCGCCGCGGTGCCGCTCGGGCAGACGGCCGCCGATCTGCTGACCACGGCGGTGTCGCTGGTGCCGCTGATGCTGGTGGGCCTCGCCATGGGCTGGCGGATCGAGAACGGGCTGCCGGGCGCGCTCGGGGCGCTGGGCGTGCTGATGCTCTTCCGGTTCGCGACCGCCTGGGTGGGGACGTACCTCGGCCTGCTCAGCAAGAGCGAGGAGGCGGCCGGGCAACTCGGCAGCTCCACCTTCGTCCTGCCGATGCTGTCCAGCGCGTACCTGCCGACCGCCGGACTGCCCGGCTGGCTGCGCACGGTCGCGGAATGGAACCCGATCAGCTCGGTCGCGACCGCGGTGCGGTCGCTGTGCGGGAACGCGGGCGGCGAGGCCGCGGCGGGAGCCGCCTGGCCTGCGGCCCACCCCGTCGCGGGCGCCGTCGCCTGGTCGCTGCTCCTGCTGGTCCTCTTCGCCCCGCCGGCCACGCGCCGCTTCGCACGCGGCCGGGACTGACGGGCCGGCGCCGCCGAGGGAGGCAAGCCGCCGAGGGACGTACGCCACCGAGAGGGACGTGCGCCACTGAGGGGCCCGGCGCCGGTGACGGGCCCGGCGCCGGTGACGGGCCCGGCGCCTGATACGGGCCCGACGCTGCGGCCGGGGCACGGGAAAAAACGTGCGAAACGCCGGATACCGGCACCGGACCCGGTGACAGGGCCGGGTCCGAGCCGGTAGGCAGGCCCCATGGCACCTGACACGCACCCGCAGCCCGTGGATCCGCTGCCCCTCGAAGGGGTCACCGTCGTCGCCGTCGAGCAGGCGGTCTCGGCGCCGTTCGCCACCCGGCAGCTCGCCGACCTCGGCGCCCGGGTGGTGAAGGTGGAGCGGCCCGACGGCGGCGACTTCGCCCGCGCCTACGACACGGCCGCGGGCGGGCTCGCCTCGCACTTCGTGTGGGCCAACCGCGGCAAGGAGTCGATCGCGCTGGACCTGAAGGACCCGCGCGGCCTGGAGATCCTGCACGGCCTCCTCGACGGCGCGGACGTGTTCGTGCAGAACCTCGCCCACGGCGCCGCCGCCCGCCTCGGCCTGGACTCGGCCGCGCTGTGCGCGCGCTACCCGCGGCTGGTCGCCGTGGACGTCTCCGGCTACGGCTCGCAGGGCCCGTACGCCCACAAGCGCGCCTACGACATGCTCGTGCAGTGCGAGGCGGGCCTGGTCTCGGTGACGGGCACGCCCGAGCAGCCGGTCAAGGCGGGCATCCCGGCCGCGGACATCGCGGCGGCCATGTACGCCTTCTCGGGCGTCCTCGCGGCGCTGGTGCGGCGCGGGGTCACCGGGCGCGGGGGCCGCGTGGAGGTCTCCATGCTCGACGCGCTCGCGGAGTGGATGGGGCACCCGCTGCACCACACGATGCACGGTGGCCGCCAGCCCGCGCGCACGGGCCTCGCGCACGCGGTGATCGCCCCCTACGACGCCTACCCGACGGCGGACGGCGACCGGGTGCTGCTGTCCGTTCAGAACGACCGCGAATGGCGGCGGCTCGCCGAACAGGTTCTGGATCGGCCGGAGTTGGCCGAGGACCCGGCGTACGCGACGAACGCGGCGCGCACCCGCGGCCGGGAGAAGACCGACGCCGTGGTGGCCGAGGCGCTGGCCCGGCTCGACGCCGGCGAGGCGATCGGGCGGCTGGAGGCGGCGGGTATCGCCTGCGCCCGCCTGAACTCGGTGGACCAACTCGCACGGCACCCGCAGCTGGCGGCGCGCGACCGCTGGCGGGAGGTGGGATCACCGGCCGGTCCGCTGCGGGCGCTGCTGCCGCCGATCGGACTGCCGGGAGGCGCTGCACCGCACATGGGCGCGGTGCCGGCGCTCGGCGAACACACCGAGGCCCTGCTGCGCGCCCTGGGGATGACGGGCGCGCAGATCACGACACTGCGCCGGGAAGGTGTGGTTGCGTAGGGCCGGGGCGAAACTTCTCGGGGTCGGGGACAGTTCTTACGAACGGCGGCTGCCGAAGAGCGAGCGACGCAGCCGGCGCAGCGGCGCGAAGAGCGACACGCGCGCGCTCCGGCTCCGCAGACGGTGCGTGTGGTCGCGGGACGTGAGTTCGCGCATCAGCAGGGTCGCCTCGGCGGTCTCGCGGTGCGGGACGGCAGGCCCGCCGAGCACGGCGAGGTGGCGGTCGAGGCGCGAGCTGGTCGCACTGCTGCCGCAGGTGATGGCAGGCACGCGTGGCGGCCTGCTGCGCATTGCTATCTGTTCCATGATCTCTCCCCACCCGTACGAGGGCACCCGGCCCGGGCAGGGTAACCCTATCGCCCCCGCTACGTCCTCGGGTATCCCGGTGGTGTGAATTACCCCTATGTGGACGGGGAGTTGACGATTACTCAGCGGAGTCGACGGTTACTCTCCGCACGCACGGCGGCTCCTGAGGGGGTTTCAGGGAAGTCGGCGGGCGAGTCCCGTCGCGGCGGGGGCCGGGCGGCGCGCACTGCGCTAACTTGGAGTGACCGCCCGATGACGCATGGACTCACCTGGGGGCTCGCGTGACTGACAGCATGGGCGGGACGGACGCGGAGGAGGGCTCCGGCCGCGTCGTCTCGGGCCGGTACCGACTGCTCGGCCTGCTGGGCCGGGGCGGCATGGGCATCGTGTGGCGGGCCCGGGACGAGGTCCTGGCCCGCGAGGTGGCCGTCAAGGAGGTACGGGCCCCGGCCGGGCTGGACGGCGCCGAGGTCGGGCGGATGTACCGCCGGCTCGAACGGGAGGCCTGGGCGGCGGCCCGCGTCTCGCACCGCGGGGTCGTCACGGTCTACGACGTGGTCACCGAGGAGGGCCGGCCCTGGATCGTGATGGAGCTGGTCCGCGGCCTGTCGCTGGCCGAGGTCCTGGAGGCGGAGGGCCCGCTGACCCCGCAGCGGGCCGCGCACCTCGGCGAGCAGGTCCTGGCCGCGCTGCGGGCGGCGCACGAGGCGGGTGTGCTGCACCGGGACGTCAAGCCCGCCAACGTACTGCTGGCCAACGACGGCCGGGTGGTGCTGAGCGACTTCGGGATCGCCCGCCTGGAGGGCTCCTCGGCGCTCACGATGACGGGCGAGGTGGTGGGCTCCCCCGAGTTCCTCGCGCCGGAGCGGGCGCTCGGGCGGGAGCCGGGTCCCGCCTCCGACCTGTGGTCGCTCGGGGTGCTGCTGTACGCCGCCGTGGAGGGCGTCCCGCCGTTCCGGCAGGACACGCCGCTGGCCACGCTGCGGGCCGTGGTGGACGAGGAGTTGCCGCCGCCGCGCCGGGCCGGGCCGCTGGTGCCCGTACTGGAGGGGCTGCTGCGCAAGGACCCCGACGACCGGCTCCCGGCGGCGGAGGCGGCCCGGATGCTGCGGATCATCGGGGCGGGCGGGACCGTACGGGATCCGGGCGGGCCGGTGTCGGGGGCGCAGGCGCCGACGGCCGTCGCGGGGGCGAGGGCGACACCCCCGCTGCCCATGCCGGTGCCGGTGTCCGGGACCGCACCGCTGCCCGGGCCCGGCGCGGCCGGTGCGGCTCCGGCGGCCGGCCCGGGCGGTCCGGGAGGCTCGGGGCGTGCCGGGGCGGTGCTGACCGCCGGGGTCGTGGCGCTGCTGCTGGCGGTCGGGATCCTGGTCTGGCTGCTGTTCAAGGACGGCTGGGGTGCGGCCGGGAACGGGTCGGGCGGGCACGCGGGCGGTTCTGCCACCTCGGCCTCCGCTCCGGCCTCGGCCTCGGCGGGGCAGTCGGGGGGCCAGGCGTCCTCGTCCGCCTCGGCCGCGGCGTCCCCTTCGGCCTCGGCCTCGGCCTCGGCGTCGGCCGCGCCGCACGTCACGGTGGCCGTGCACGCCGTACGGGCCGACTACCGCGGGAGCTGTCCACCGGCCGCCTCGCGGGCGCCGGCCTTCACCGGGACCGTCCAGGTGGACCGCGGGCCCGCCGCGCTGGAGTACCGGTGGGCGACCCGCAGCGGCGTCGCCGGCTCCGGCACCGGCTGGCAGTCCGTCACCTTCGGGGCGGACGGGCCCGCGAGCCGGGAGCTGGAGCACACCGCGCTCACGTACTACCCGGCGGCGACCTTCGAGGACGCGGTCCGGCTGGAGGTGCGCGGGGCGGCGCAGGCGGCGTCCGCATGGGTGGAGTACTCCGTGACCTGCGAGAAGGAGACCCCGACGGGCGGGGCCTCCTCCCCCGGTGCGAGCGGTTCGCCGGCCGCCACGGTGTCACCGTCGCCGGCCGCGGAGCCGGCGCCGTGACGGCCGCGCTGTGACGGCCGTACGGACGGAGCCGGTCAGGCCGCGCCGGTGAAGACGGGCAGGTAGCCGCCGGACTGCCCGGCGGCGGTGGGGTGGTACGACTCGCCGATGTTGGCCCAGTTGACGCTGTGCAGCCACGGGCTGGCGGAGCAGATCTCGTGGCCGGTGAAGGCCCCGGCGACCGAGGCGAAGGTGAAGCCGTGGTCGGCGGCGCGCTTGGCGATGGCGGCGTTCAGGTAGTCGGCCGCACCGTTGATGGCGGAGCGCTCGCCCTCGGTGAGGCCGGCGATGCAGGAGCCGTTCAGCTTGTAGAAGCGGGGGTAGCCGAGGACGACGACGTGGGCGCCGGGCGCGCGGCCGCGGATGGCGTCGTAGACCTGGTCGAGCTGGCCGGGGAGGGTGGTGTCGACGTAGGCCTTGGCCTGGTTGACGCGGCTGATGCAGGAGGACTCGGACTGGAGCACACAGGTCGTCATGACGTCGGAGAACCCGGCGTCGTTGCCGCCGATGGTGATGCTGACCAGGTCGGTGCCGGAGTTCAGCGGGCCGAGCTGGCCGGAGAGCACGTCACCGGTGCGGGCGCCCGAGCAGGCGGTGAAGGCGAAGGTCTGGGGGCTGTGGGCGGCCGCCCACAGGGCGGGGTAGGCGCGCGAGGTGCGCTTGCAGGCGCCGCTCGCGCTGTCGTAGTTGCCGGCGCCGACGCCGGAGGAGTACGAGTCGCCGAGGGCGACGTAGCCGAAGTCGGCCGTGGCGGCGGCCGCTTGTCCCGCGCCGAACAGGGCGGCGCCGGCGGCGAGTAACAGGGAGGAGGTCCAGGCGGCGATGCGTGGCAGGCGGCGCAGGCGTCGCAGAGGCATGTGCGGCTCCGTGGGGGGAGGGTGGGGGTTACTCAGGAGTTGGGTGGCTCCTGAGTACGTGGTACAAGCAGCGGGGATGCGCTGGAAGTGTCCATGCCAAGGATGTTCGGGGCAGACTTGCGCCCGGAATCTTCACGGCCACCGCGTTTGAAGGGGGAACCCGGGCACCCGATCCGGGGAAACACGGGTGCACGGGGCCACTTCGTGCCGGATCATGGGCGCCATGTCAGCCAACCCGCAGGACGCACTGCCGATCCGGCTCAATGTCGACGACAGCGATTCACCTTCGGACGTCGTGGACGCGCTGTTCCTCGGTCGGTTCGCGTCCGGCGAGCAGCCGTACTCGCGCAGCGTCACCATCGAGCGGGTCAAGCCGGAGGCGACCCTGCTGCCCGCCCGGGCCACCGTGCTGCGCTCCGCCCGCGACTCCGACCGCAGCGCCGTCCTCGCGGAGGGCGAGGGCTGGACGGTGCTCGTCTCCCGCTGGAGCCGGGGCGCGGACGTGACCGTCACGGCGGTCAGCGACGAGCTCGCCGCCGGAGTGCTCGGCGAGGCCACCGACGGGGCGCAGGACGAGCCGGAACCGCAGCCGGAGAACGTCACGATGGGGTTCTGGTACGTGTCCCCGCGGCGCGGGCCGTACCGGACCACCCGTCAGATCACCGCCGGCACCTGGGCGGAGGTGCGGCCCAACTACACCGCGCCGGTGGCCGGGGCGATGGACCGGCTGATGAAGATCACCCCGGACGACATCGCGGGGCGGCTCCTGCTGCTGCACGGGCCGCCGGGCACGGGGAAGACCTCCGCGCTGCGGACGCTGGCCCGGTCCTGGCGGGACTGGTGCCAGGTGGACTGCGTCCTGGACCCGGAGCGGCTGTTCAACGACGTGGGCTACCTGATGGACATCGCGATCGGCGAGGACGAGGGCACCGCGAAGGGGCGGTGGCGGCTGCTGCTGCTGGAGGACTGCGACGAGCTGATCCGCGGCGAGGCCCGCCACACCGCGGGCCAGGCGCTGTCACGGCTGCTGAACCTGACGGACGGCCTGCTGGGCCAGGGCCGCAACGTCCTGGTCGGCGTGACGACCAACGAAGACCTGGAGCGGCTGCACCCGGCGGTGGTCCGGCCCGGGCGCTGCCTGGCCCGCATCGAGGTCGGCCGGCTGACGCACCGGGAGGCGGTGGAGTGGCTCGGCACCGAGGAGGGCGTCTCCCGCGAAGGCGCCACCCTGGCCGAACTGTTCGCCCTGCGCCGCGGCACGACCGGCCCGTCGCCCCTGCTCCCGCCCCAACCCACCGACCCGGAGGCGGGCCTGTACCTCTGACGCGGCGCTCGCGCCCCGGCCCCCTCCGCCGGCCCCCCGCTGCCCGGAACCGGCACGCCCCCTGTCCCCCGCTGCGCGAGCCGGCACGGTCCCGTCGACGCGCCCCCTGTCCCCCGCTGCGCGAGCCGGCACGGTCCCGTCGACGCGCCCCGTCCCCCGCTGCGCGGAGCTCCTCCCCGCCCCACCCTTTCGCCGTATCCCGGACCTCCGCCCCGGACCCGGGCCGCCTCAAACGCCGGCGGGGCTGGGGCGCCGACGGGGGCTGGGGGCGATGGGGCTAGGGGCCCGCGGGGCTGGAAGTCCCGGGCGCTCCGCGCCCGGTGCGCTCAAACGCCGCGCGGGCTGGATTGTGCCACTGCGCGTCAATTCCAGACCCACCCGGCGGAACCCCAGCCCGCACGGCGGCAATCCAGACCCACCCGGCGGGAAATCCAGCCCCGACCGGCAGAAATCCAGCCGCGACCGGCGAGAATCCAGACTCACCCGGCGACAATCCAGCCCGCCCGGCGGGAAATCCAGCCCGCCCGGCGGGAAATCCAGCCTCGCCGGCGTTTGAGGCGCGGGGTCCGGGGCGGAGCCCCGATCTTTGAGCCGCGCCGGCGTTTGAGGCGGAGCGGGGGCCGGGGCCGCAGGACCCGCCCGCGGCGAAGCCGCTATCCGACACAGCGGGAAGGGGCGGGGAGGGGACACGCTCCACGCAGCGGCAGCCCCGAGCCGGCGCCGACGAGAATGGAGACGGCTCAAGCCCTCCCCCGGCGCCCGCACCCCCGCGCCGACCGGGGCGGCATACCGCACACCGAACCAGGAGCACCCCCCGTGTCCGAAGCCCCGCAGGAGAACCCGTACCCCGACACCGACCTCCTCGGCGAGGGCCCCGACCCGCACCCCCAACTGAAGCCGGTCCTACACCTCCTGGGCCGCTGGCAGGGCACCGGCCTCGGCGAGTACCCGACCCTCGAGCAAGGCTTCCGCTACCGCCAGGAGATCACGTTCAGCCACGACGGCAGGCCGTTCCTGCGCTACGAATCCCGCGCCTGGCTGGTCGACGAGGCCGGGGCGGCCCTGCGCCCGTCGGGCCGGGAGAGCGGGTGGTGGCGGGTCCTGCCCGACGCCTCCCTGGAGGTGGTCCTCGCCCACCCGACGGGCATCGTCGAGACGTACCTCGGCAGCGTGGTCGCCGGCACCCGGATCGAGCTCGCCACGGACACGGTGGCGTGCACCCCGAAGGCCAAGGAGGTCACCGGCATGCGGCGCCGGTACGAGGTGGTGGACGGGGAGCTGACGGTCGAACAGGACATGGCCGCGGTGGGGCAGCCCATGCACCACCACCTCAGCGCACGCCTCCGGCCGGTGCGCTCCCAGCCGTAGCCGCAGCCGCCGTCCCAGCCGCAGCGCAGCCGCAGCCGCAGCCGCCGCAGCAGCCCCAGCCGTATCCGCAGTCCTACCGGCCGTACCGGGCCCGCAGCGCATCCAGTACGGCCGCCGTGGCCTCGTCGAGGGTCAGCCCCAGCCGCTCCGCCCGGTCCGCGAAGGCCTGCGCGGCGGCCGCGGCCTCCCGGGCGGCGGAGTCGGCGGCGGCCGCGATGAACGTGCCGCCCCGGCCCCGCGTCTCGATCACCCCGTCCGCCTCCAGCGCCCGGTAGGCCTTCGCCACCGTGTTCGCGGCGAGCCCGAGCTCCTCGGCGAAGCCGCGTACCGTCGGCAGCTTGAAGCCCACCGGCAGCCGGCCCGCCCTCGCCGCCTCGGCGATCTGCGCGCGCAGCTGCTCGTACGGGGCGGCCGAGCCGGCCGAGCCGTCGATCCGGATCTTCAGGTTCGTCGAGGTCACGCGGCTGATTCTCCCCCATCCGCGCGGAAATTCGCAGGCACGGCCCCCACCCCTGCGCCTACCGTCGGCCCATGACCGTATCCATCCGTGACCTCCGCCCCAACGACCCCTCGGACGCGGAGGCCGTCGCCCGGGTGCGGCGGGCGGCGCTGCCGTTCATGATCAGCACCGCCGCCGGGGTGGCCTTCGAACTGGCCGGCGCCCCTGCCGCGAAGAAGTACCGCCTCCTCGTCGCGGAGGACGGCGACGGGGCCGTGATCGGCACCGCCCAGGTCGGCATCGCGTACGACAGCGTCGAGCCCGGGCAGGCGTTCGTGAACGCCTACGTCCACCCCGGACACCGCGGCCGCGGCGCGGGCAGTGCGCTGGTGCGCGCGGCCGAGGAGCACCTGCGTGCGGCGGGCGCGGTGGACGTCCACGCGTGGGTGCCGGACGAGGCGGCCTCGCGCGCCTTCGCGGAGCGGCGCGGCTACCGGGCGAGCCGTTCGGCGCACTTCCAGCGGCTGGACCTGGCCGGCGGGACGCTGCCGCCGTACCCGGACCCGCTCCCGGCGGGCGTGGAGCTGCGGCCGGGCTCCGCGTTCGCGCAGGACCCGCGCCCGCTTTTCCAGGCCGACGCGGCGGCCTCCGCGGACGAGCCGGGGGACGTGCCGGTGCAGCTGGACGACTACCAGGACTGGATCCGCACCGTCTGGCAGGACCCGGAGCTCGACCACGAGCTGACCTCGGTCGTCCTGGTCGACGGGGTCGTGGCCGCCTTCGCGGCCGCCCGGACGGACGGCGCGACCCGCTACGGCTCGGCGATGACGGGCACCCTGCGGGAGTTCCGGGGACGGGGGCTGGCCAAGCTGGCCAAGACGGACTCCCTGCACCGGGCGCGTGCTGCGGGGTACCGGGAGGCGTTCACCGGGAACGACGTCGGGAACGGGCCGATGCTCGCCATCAACAAGTGGTTCGGGTACGAGGTCTGCGCGACGGAGGTCCGCCACGGCAAGCGGCTGGACGCGCCGGCCACGGCGCCGGAGGTGACGGTGGCCCTGTCCAAGGCCGGCCGCACCAAGATCCGCTACCCGGCGGCGGTGGTCGCCGACACGGGCGACCGGATCACGGTACGCGCGCCGTGGGCGGCCGACGGCGTACGGGACTTCGGGTTCGTGCGCTTCGAGCCGGGCGACGTGTTCACCGAGCACTTCTGGAGGTCGCGGTGGTACGCGATCAAGGAGGTCCGGACGGGCGGGGGCGTCCTGAAGGGCTGGTACTGCGACGTCACGCGCCCTGCGGTGGTACGGGACGGCGAGATCCTGGTGGAGGACCTCGACCTGGACCTGTGGGTCTCCGCGGACGGGTCGCAGGTGCTGCGCCTGGACGAGGACGAGTTCGCCGCCAGCGGCCTCGCCGAACGCGACCCCCAGGCCGCCACCGAGGCCACCCGCGCCCTCGACACCCTGACCCACCAGGCCCACTCACCGGCGGGCCTGACGTCCCTCCTGGCCTGACACCACCACAGTCATCCCCGCGGGTGCGGGGAGCAGAGACTCGTGAATGAGCTGAGCCACGCTGTTTTCGGGGGCATCCCCGCGGATGCGGGGAGCAGGCTTCGTGAGCTGCGATGGTACTTGGGGGCCGGTCTGGTTTTACCGTCTTTCGCCGAGTCGGGCATTGGGGACATTGGAGCTGTCATTGGCTGCAAGGGCCCCGCGCTGGGGGTGTCAGGCACCGCCGGGTCATCGTCCTCGCCGTTGCCCGGGCGTCCACGGGGTGTGGTCGGCAGGGGCGTTCGTGCATGGGCAGGGCTGCGGTGTGGTCCCGCGGAGGTGCGGTGGTTACCTGAGGGGCTTCCTATGGGTGGCTTAAGCGGAGCCTAAGGATCTTCGGTAGGGGCGGGAAGCGGGCGGAATGCCGGTGCGGGGCAGCTAGCTTGGCGGAGCCGGGAGCGGCGCCGAGCCCACGGGGGGCGGCGCCGCACCACCCCGTCCAAGCTGCCCTGTCCCGAGGAGCCACCCATGCCCGCACACCGCAGCCGTACCGTGACCCGTATCGCCGCCGTCGGCCTGACCCCGCTCGCGGTGGCCGCATACGCCGCAGGACCCGCGGCCGCGCACGGCTCCATGACGGATCCGGTCAGCCGGGTGGCGGCCTGCTACGCGGAGGGGCCCGAGTCCCCCAAGTCGGCGGCCTGCAAGGCAGCGGTCGCGGCCGGCGGCACCCAGCCGTTCTACGACTGGAACGCCGTGAACATCGCCAACGCGGCGGGCAGCCACCGCTCGCTGATCCCGAACGGCCAGCTCTGCTCCGCCGGCAACGACAAGTACCGCGGGCTGGACCTGGCCCGCGCGGACTGGCCGGCCAGCCCGATGACCTCCGGCGCCCACACCTTCCGCTACAAGGGCACGGCCCCGCACAAGGGCACCTTCGAGCTGTACATCACCAAGGACGGCTACGACCCTTCGAAGCCGCTGAAGTGGTCCGACCTGGAGCCGGCGCCGTTCGCGAAGGCCACCGACCCGGGCATGCAGAACGGCGCCTACGTGTTCTCGGGGACGGTGCCCGCCAAGTCCGGGCGGCACCTCATCTACAGCATCTGGCAGCGCTCGGACAGCCCGGAGGCGTTCTACACGTGCTCCGACGTGGTGTTCGGTGGGAAGGACGCAGCCACGGGCAATACGGGCAGCTCGACGCCCGGCAGCAAGCCGAGCGCCAAGCCCTCGGGGCAGCCCTCCGAGGCGCCCAAGGCTCCGACGGACCAGCAGATCGCCGATGGCGAGGGCAAGTCCACCGTCGAGCACAACGGGCACGGGGACAACGACCCGAAGACCAACGGCTCCACCGCCGACGCCCCGGTCGTGCGACCCCTGGCGGCGGACAGCAGCACCGGCAACGGCAACGGCAACGGCAACGGCAGCAGTGACAGCGGCACCGGCACCGGCACCGGCACCGGCCTGGCGCAGACCGGCGGCAGCAGCGCGACCCCGGCGATCGCGATCGCCGGGGCGGGCGTGCTGGCCGTGGGGGCGGCCGTGCTGTTCGCCGTGGCCCGCCGCCGGGCGACGTCAGGCCGGCGCGACGGCTTCTAGCGGAGGCGCCCCCGCAAGCGCACCGTCACTCGAAGACCGAGGCGCAGGTGGTCCGTTCGGCGTGCGCCGGGTCGAGGGCGTTGAGCGCCTCGTGCCAGGCGATCCGGTCGGTGAGTCCGATGGCGACGTGCTCGGAGAGGTCCAGCGGGCAGAGGTCCTGCAGGACGACGTTGCGCACGTTGCTCCCGGTGCCCTGGAGGAACGCGCTGCGGTACGGCGTGACCACCTCGTCGTACTTCGTCGCGATCACCGTGTACTGCACGCCGGACACGGTGTCGCCGCCCGCGTTCAGCTTCGTGACGAAGGGCGATCCGGCGATCTGGTCGGCCAGGCCCGGCGTCGCGGAGCTGACCAGGTCCTCGGCGCCGGGGAAGTACGGCAGCAGCTGGGTCAGCCCGGACAGGGTGGTCCCGTGGTTGTCGGGGGCCAGTCCGACCAGGGCGTTGACCTTGGCGGCGCCGCCCAGGAACTTGATGTAGTAGTTCGGCATCATGCCGCCCTGGGAGTGGCCGACGATGTCGACCTCGGGGGCCCCGGTGGAGGCCAGCACCCGGTCGACGAAGGCGTCGAGCTGGCCGGCGGACTTGTCGATCGGGCCGAGCCCGTTGAAGAAGGGGACGCCGGGCAGCTGCCCGTAGTCGAGGGAGTAGACGCAGTACCCGCGGTGGACGAGGTACGGGGCGAAGCCGAGCCAGTTGTCGACGGAGTTCCCGAAGGTGCCGTGGACGAGGACGACCGGGCGGGGGTGGGCGGCCGACGGCTTGCAGGACCAGTTGTTCCAGCCGCTGCTCGGTGCGGAAGCGGCCTGTGCGGCGCCGGTGGGGGCGGCGAGCGCGGCGGCGGTGAGGACGAGGACGGCCAGCGGGCGGAGCAGGCGTCGCCAGGGCAGCATCGAGTGATCTCCTTGCGGCTCAAGGGGAAAGGACGTGGGGGTTCATCCCGTGATCCGGATCACAAGGGAGTGCTGCATCCGCCAAATTACGGGCGAGTAGCAAAACAGGGAAGTTACGCGTCGGTAAAAAAGTCACGTGTCCACCGCGCCGCCGGCGGGCCTCCGCTATGCCACTGCCGCGCCTCCCGGCGGCACTCCGCTACGCCGCGAGGGTGCCGCGGGCGATGGCCTGCGGCCCGAAGCGCGCCCGGACCCGGTCCGTGACGGCCTCCAGGCGCCGGGCCTTCTCGTCCTGCGGGTCGAAACTCAGCTGGTGGGCGGCCCGTTCGGCCGGGGTCAGCCCCTCGACGCGCAGCGACAGCGCCCGCACCCGGGCTCGCTGGAGGCCGAGCCCCGCGTAGAGGGAGTAGGCCGCGTCGGTCAGGGCGGCGGAGTGCGCGGTGGGTTCGGCCAGGGTCCTGGTCCGGGTGAGGGTGGTGCGGTCGGCGCAGCGGACGGTCAGGGAGACGGCCCGGCAGACCTGGTTCCGTGTACGGAGCCGCGCGCCGAGCTCCTCGGTCAGCGAGAGCAGGGCACGGCGGTGCCGTACGGGGTCCAGCTCGTCGCGGGCGAAGGGCCGTTCGGCGGCCAGCGAGCGGGCGGCCGCGCCGGGCCGGACCGGGGTCCGGTCGATGCCGAGGGCGCGTTCGTGCACCTCGCGGCCGACCCGCGGGCCGAGGATGCGGCGCAGTACGGCGGGCGGGGCGGCGGCGACCCGGCCGACCGAGTCGAGGCCGTACGAGCACAGGGTGCGGGCCGCCTTGGGGCCGACGCCGTCGAGGGCGGCGACGGGCTTGCGGGCCAGGAACTCGCTGACGGCGGTCTGATCCTGACCGACCGTCACGGTCTGCCCGTATCCGGCCGCGCCGACCGCCATCCGGGCCAGCATCGGATTGCCGGCGGCGCCGATCGCGCAGTCCACCCCGTACCGGGCCAGGGCCCGGACCCGGATCAGGGCCGCCAGTTCGGGCGCGCTGCGGCCGAAGTAGCGCAGGGCCCCGCGGAGGTCCGCGAGTGCGGTGTCGGGGGGTGCCGGCTGCACGGCGGGCGTGAGCTCGCCGAGCAGTTCCAGCAGGCCGGCGTACATCTGGGCTCCGATCGGCTGTCCGTCGAGCCGGCGCATCCGGATGCACAGCACGGTGGCTCCGCCGTCGCCTTCCCCCTGCGGGGAGCGGTTCCGCCCCGGACCCCGCGCCTCAAACGCCGGCGGGGCTGGATTTTGCCGCTGCGCGGCAAATCCAGCCCGCGCGGCGTTTGAGCGCACCGGGTCCGGGCGGAGCCCGGTTTCGGGAAGGGGCGGGGTGGGGGACTGGCCCCGCGCAGCCGATTCCGCGTTCATCCCGCGCTCCCCGGGCTGGAGTGCCACAGCTTGCGCCCGGTGGCCGGGCCGTCGCCCGCGGGCTGGAGGTCGGCCCACGGGTTCATCACGTAACCCGTGGGCAGATGGACCCGCCGACCGGAACCGGAATCGGAACCAGAATCGGAATCGGAACCAGAATCAGAATCGGAATCGGCAGGAGCCGGCCCGGAATCAGACGGCTCGGCCAGCCGGGCGGCGACCGCGTCCAGGCCGCCCGCGGCCCGCAGTTCCACCAGCTCCGCGAGGTTCCAGGCCGCCGCGCCGACCACGCTCAGGCTCTTCGGCCCGCGCCGCTGCACGACGCCCCGGACCAGCAGCAGGAACGAGTGGAAGACGGTGTGGGCACACGTCTCGTGGCTGTCGTCGAAGAAGGCCAGGTCGACCAGGCCGGTCCCGTCGTCCAGGGTGGTGAAGATGACCCGCCGCCCGGACCGGACGGGCGGGGTCTGGGTGGCCGCCTTGGCCCCCGCGACCAGGACCGTCCGGCCGTGCTCGACCTCGCGCAGCCGGCCGGCCGGGACCACGCCCAGCTCCGCCAGGAAGTCGTGGTGGTCCCCCATCAGGTGCCGCGAGGCGTCCATGCCGAGGACGCCCAGCTCCGCGCTGAGCCGCTCCGCATCGTTCAGGTCGGGCAGGCCGATCGAGGCCGTCGACCGGCCGCCCTCCAGCGGGAGCTGTGCGCTGCGCAGCCCGCCGCCGCGCAGCCCGCCGCCGCGGGACCCGGCACCGACGCCGGCCGCGCGCTGGGCCCCGTGCAGTTCGGACAGGTGCAGCAGCAGGTCACGCCGGTTGGCGCCGAACGCGTCCAACGCCCCGACCTGGGCGAGCCGCTGGGCGACGGGGTGGCCGGGGTGCGCCCGCTCCCAGAAGTCGCGCAGCGATCCGTACGGCTGGCCGCCCTCGATCCGCGCCGCCTCGGCCCCGCTGATGCCGTGGACGTCGCCCAGGGCCAGCCTGAGCCCCCACACCGCAGGATCCTCGGACACCAGTTCGATGCGGTGGGCGGCCGCCGACCGGTTCACGTCCAGCGGCAGCACCGGCACGCCCCGCCGCCTCGCGTCCGCGAGCAGCAGACGCTTGGGGTACATCCCCGGGTCGTGGGT
This sequence comes from Streptomyces sp. NPDC046876, assembly GCF_040645035.1. Taxonomy (NCBI): domain Bacteria; kingdom Bacillati; phylum Actinomycetota; class Actinomycetes; order Kitasatosporales; family Streptomycetaceae; genus Streptomyces; species Streptomyces sp. NPDC046876. The sequence continues at coordinate 51,862 of NZ_JBEYXK010000043.1, forward strand.
GAGCAGCCCGGCGTAGAAGGCGGCCGGGTGGTGCGCCTTGAGCCACGCCGACTGGTACGTGGGCACGGCGAAGGCCACCGCGTGCGCCTTGCAGAAGCCGTAGCTGCCGAAGGCCTCGACGATCTCCCAGGTCCGGGCGATCACCTCGGCCGGGTAGCCGCGCTCGCCGGCCTTCGCCGCGAACCACACCTTGATGCGGGGCTGCGACTCCGGGTCGGACAGCCCGCGCCGCACCCGGTCCGCCTCGTCCCGCCCGCAGCCGGTCATGACGTGCACGATCTCGATGACCTGCTCGTGGAAGACCACCACCCCGTACGTCTCGGCCAGCGCCCGCGCCAGGTCCGGGTGCGGGAAGCGGACCGGGGCCCGCCCGTGCCGGGCCTCGATGAACGGCCGCACCATGTCGGCGGCCACCGGCCCCGGCCGGAACAGCGAGATGTCGACGACCAGGTCGTGGAAGGTGGAGGGTTGGAGCCGCCCCACCAGGTCGCGCTGGCCCGGGGACTCGATCTGGAAGCAGCCCAGGGTCTCGGCCGAGCGGATGAGCTCGTACGTGGCCCGGTCGCCCGGCGGCACCTGCGCCGGGTCGTCCAGGTCGATCTCCCGCCCCGTGGTGCGCCGGATCTCCGCGACGGCGTGCGCCATCGCGGACTGCATCCGTACGCCCAGCACGTCGAGTTTGAGCAGGCCGAGCTCCTCCACGTCGTCCTTGTCGAACTGGGACATGGGGAAGCCCTCGCCGCTGGTGGGCACCACGGGGGTGCGGGCGAGCAGGGAGGCGTCGGAGAGCAGCACCCCGCAGGGGTGCATGGCGATCCCGCGCGGCAGCGCGTCCAGCGCCTCGACGAGCTCCCACAGCCGGCCGTGCTCCTCGTCCCGTACGCCGCGCAGTTCGGGCAGCTCGGCGAGGGCCGCGCGGGCGTCACGGGCGCGGATGTGCGGGAAGGCCTTGGCCAGCCGGTCGACGGTGGCCGGGTCCATGGACAGGGCGGCGCCGACGTCGCGGACGGCGTGGCGGACCCGGTAGGTCTCGGGCATGGAGACGGTGGCGACGCGCTCGGTGCCGAAGCGGTCGATGATCCGCCGGTAGACCTCCAGCCGGCGGGCGGACTCCACGTCGATGTCGATGTCGGGCAGGACGTGGCGCCGCTTGGACAGGAAGCGCTCCATCAGCAGGCCCTGCTCGACGGGGTCGGCGTGGGCGATGCCGAGCAGGTGGTTGACGAGGGAGCCGGCGCCGGAGCCGCGCGCGGCCACCCGGATGCCCATCTCCCGTACGTCGTCCACGACCTGGGCCACCGTCAGGAAGTACGAGGCGAAGCCGTGGTAGGCGATGATGTCGAGCTCGTGGTGCATCCGCTCCCAGTACGCGGGGTCGCCGGCGTAGCCGCGCAGCACCATGCCCGCGGCGGCCCGGGAGGCCAGGACCCGCTGGGCGGTGCGGTGGGCCGCGCCGACGAGGTGCGCCTCGGGGAAGTGCACCGAGCCGATGCCGAGGTCGTCCTCGGGGTCGACCGTGCACGCCTCGGCGGTGCGCCGGGTCTCCTCGAGCAGCCGGCGCGCGTCGCCCGGGCCGAGGCCGGCGGCGCGGGCGATCCGGTCGGCGGCCTCGGCCATGGCGGCCGGGGGCTTGAGCCAGCGCTCGCCGCTGTCGAGGGGGCCGCGCGGGTCGACGGGGACGAGGCGGCGGGCGGCGTCGAGGACGTCGGCGACCGGGCCCTGGCCGGGGTCGGCGTAGCGGACGGCGTTGGTGAGCACGGCCCGGACGCCCTGCTCGGCGGCGAAGCCGACGGTACGGGCGGCCAGCCGCAGCGAGCCGGGGCCGGTTCCGGTGCGGCCGTGGTGGACGGCCTCCAGGCGCAGGGAGTCCCCGTGGACCTCCCGCCAGGGCGCGAGCAGCCGCGCGGCCCGGTCGGGTCGGCCGGCGGCCAGGGCCCGGCCCACCTCGGAGTCGGGGCCGAGCAGGACGTACACGCCGGTGCCGTGCAGGGCCTCCCAGGGCAGGACGGGCTGGTCGCCGGCGGCGCGGGTGCCGCCCGGGGTGCCGGGAGCGCCCGAGTGGGCGGCGGTGGTCATCCGGCACAGCTCGGCCCAGCCGGTGGCGCCGTCGCGGGCGAGGAAGACGGCGCGGGGTGCGGACTCGTCCACGAAGGCCCCGCCCTTGACGGGGGTCCGGCGGCGGTGGGACACCTCGGCTCCGGGGCTGGGGCTGGGGCCGGGGCCGGAGCCGGGCGCCGGGACGGGGGCGGCCGACACGGCCAGGTCCACCCCGAACAGCGGCCGGATCCCGGCCTGCGCGCACGCCTTCGCGAACCGCACCGCGCCCGCGAGGGTGTCGCGGTCGGTCAGGGCGAGGGCGTCCATACCGCGCTCGGCGGCACGCTCCGCCAGCCGTTCCGGATGGGAGCCTCCGTAGCGCATGGAGAACCCCGAAACGGTGTGCAGATGCGTAAACCCGGGCACCCGCGGCCTCCTGCTTCCCTTGGTGAACACCTCCCCCGTCTCCACCATAAGGCAATTCGAATACCCGTGCGAAACGTTTGTTCGATCGTCCATGATCGCCAGGGCGGGGCGGATCGGTGGTCACGGCCGAGGCCGGCGGCCCGTCCCACCGGCCGCCCCCCATCCCCCGCCCGACCCGGGCAGGGCCGCCGCTGCCTCCCTGTCGGCGTCCGCCGCCCCGAGCCCTTGCGGGGCCTTCCCCCACCCCGCCCCTTCCCGAAACCGGGACCTGCGGCCCCGGCCCCGCCCGCCTCAATCGCTGGCGCGGCTCAAAGATGCGGGGGCTCCG
>NZ_JBEYXK010000044.1:0-54291 GCF_040645035.1 Streptomyces sp. NPDC046876
GTCCGGGCGCAGCCCGGGGGCGGGCGCAGCCCGGTGGGGTCCGGGCGCAGCCCGGGGGCGGGCGCAGCCCGGTGGGGTCCGGGCGCAGCCCGGGGGCGGGCGCAGCCCGGTGGGGTCCGGGCGCAGCCCGGGGAACGGGGGAAGGGTGGGGAGGGGACAGCCCCGCAGGGCCCGGCAACCGCAGCAGCCCGTAGGGTCCCGGCAACCGCAGCGGGGCCGCACCGGTCCCGGCCGGGGGCCCCGAGCGTGGTCGGGACCGGTCCGTCCGGGGGGTGGTCCGGAGCGGGGGTGGTGCGGCTAGCGTGGGGGTATGAGGCCGCCCGGGGAAGACGGATCCGGCGCCGGGCGGCTGCGCCGCGCCCGCGTCGCCATTGCCGCCGTTTTCTGTGTGCACGGGGCCGTCACCGGCTCCTTCGCCACCCGGATCCCCTGGATCCAGGACCATGCCGGGCTCGGGGCGGGGAGCCTCGGTCTGGCGTTGGCGTTCCCCGCGCTCGGGGCGGCGGCCGCCATGCCTCTCGCCGGGCGGGTCAACCACCGGCTCGGGGCCCGCACCGCGCTGCGCGTGCTGCTGTCGCTGTGGACGCTCTCCCTCGCGCTGCCGGCCCTCGCCCCGGACCTGCCCACCCTGTGCGCCGCGCTCCTCGTGTACGGGGCCGCCTCCGGCCTGTCGGACGTGGCCATGAACGCCCTCGGCGTCGAGACCGAGAACCGGCTCGGCCGTTCGATCATGTCCTCGCTGCACGGCATGTGGAGCACGGGCGCACTGCTCGGCTCGGCGGCCGGCACCGCCGCCGCCCATACCGGGGCCGACGCCCGGCTCCACCACCTCCTCGCCGCGCTCGGCCTGACGGCCGCCGGGCTGTTCGCCGTACGCGGGGTGCTGGACCTGCGCAGCACGCCGGAGGAGGCGGCGCCGCCGCACTTCGCCCTGCCCCCGCGGTCGGCCCTGCTGATCGGTGCGGTCGGGTTCTGCGCGGTCTTCGCGGAGGGCGCGAGCCTGGACTGGTCGGCGGTCTACCTGCAGGACGCGCTCGGCACGGACGCCGGCCTCGCCGCCGCCTGCACCACCGCCTTCGCCCTGACCATGGCCGCCGCCCGCCTGGCCGGGGACCGGGTGGTCGACCGGTTCGGGCCGGTCCGCACGGTCCGCGCGGGCGGTGCGCTGGCCACGGCCGGCGGGCTGCTCGTGGTGACGGCCCGCCACCCGGCGGCCGCGATCGCCGGGTTCGGGCTGATCGGGCTCGGGGTCGCGGTGGTGGTGCCGCTGGCGTTCGCGGCGGCCGCGCGCAGCGGTCCGGCCCCCGCGCAGGCCATCGCCGGCGTCGCGACGATCACGTACACCTCGGGTCTGATCGCCCCGGCGGCGATCGGCGCGGTGGCCGACGCGACCTCGCTGGTCGGCTCCTTCGCCCTGGTCACGCTGCTGGCGCTCGGGCTGACCGCGGGCGCGGCGGTGCTGCGGCAGCGGCCGCTCCCGGCGGTGGAGGGGGCCTGCGGCAATCGGGGCGAAACCGCCGGTACCCGGCCGTAATATAACGCTGGCCCTGCGCCGTGGGCCGTGCGCCGTGCGCCGTGCGTGCGGTTGCGGCCAGGATGCTCGATCAGTCGACTCGACGGAAGTGGTGGAACATGGGCTTCGGCCTGCGCTGGACCCTGCACGGAGACGGGCGGACCCCCGCCCCCGGGGCGGTGGTGCGGCCGGACGAGCGGCTGTCGTGGCCGCGTACGGCAGGGCTCGGCGCCCAGCACGTCGTGGCGATGTTCGGCGCGAGCTTCGTCGCGCCGGTCCTGATGGGCCTGGACCCGAACCTCGCCATCATGATGTCCGGCGTCGCCACGATCGTCTTCCTGCTGACCACCCGCGGCCGGGTGCCCTCGTACCTCGGCTGCTCGCTGTCGTTCGTGGGCGTGGCGGCGGCGATCCGGGCCTCGGGCGGGGACAGCGCGGTGGTCACCGGCGCCGTCTTCACCGTGGGGGCGGCCCTGTTCCTGGCCGGGCTGGCCGTGCAGCGGTTCGGGGCGCGGATCATCCACGCGGCGATGCCGCCGGTGGTGACGGGCGCGGTGGTGATGCTGATCGGCTTCAACCTGGCGCCGGTGACGGCCTCGACGTACTGGCCGCAGGACCAGTGGACGGCGCTGCTGGTGATGCTGTTCACCGGGATGGCCGTGGTGTGCCTGCGCGGCTTCTGGTCGCGCATCGCGATCTTCCTGGGGCTGGTCTTCGGGTACGCGGTCTCCGCCCTCTTCGACCTGCTCTTCGGCAAGATCCACTCGACGGTGGGCGGCCCCGAGGCCGTCGACCACTGGCGGCTCGACCTCTCCGGTGTCGCCAAGGCCGACTGGATCGGCCTGCCGTCCTTCCACGCCCCGCAGTTCGAGTGGTCGGCGATCCTGATCGCGCTGCCGGTGGTGATCGCCCTGATCGCGGAGAACGCCGGGCACATCAAGGCCGTCGGCGAGATGACCGGCGACCGGCTCGACGACACCCTCGGCACGGCGATCGCCGCCGACGGCGCGGCCTCCATGCTGTCCACGGCGGTCGGCGGCCCGCCGAACACCACGTACTCCGAGAACATCGGCGTCATGGCCGCCACCCGGGTCTACTCGACGGCGGCCTACTGGGCGGCCGCCGGCTTCGCCCTCCTCTTCGGCCTGTGCCCGAAGTTCGGCGCGGTCGTCGCCGCGATCCCCGGCGGGGTGCTCGGCGGCATCACCGTCATCCTGTACGGCATGATCGGCCTGCTCGGCGCGCAGATTTGGCGGAGCGGGCGGGTGGACCTGCGCAATCCGCTGAACCTGGTGCCGGCCGCGGCGGGCATCATCATCGGCATCGGCGGCGTGAAGCTGCAGCTGACCGAGGGCTTCGAGCTCGGCGGGATCGCCCTCGGCTCGATCGTGGTCATCACGGGCTACCACGCGCTGCGGTTCTTCGCCCCGGCCCACATGAAGGAGCAGGAGCCGCTGCTGGACGAGGGCACGTCCACGTACGACGAGAACGCGGACGGGACCGAGGCCGGACCCGGTGCCGGCCCCGGGACCGACACGCGTTCCTGAACCCGGTTCGCCCGAACCGGCGAAGCACGCGGCCAAGTTCCGCGCGTCCGCCCCGCCGCCTGGGACGCTGCCAGGCATGGAAGCGGTGCTCGCGCGGATGCGCGCCCTGGACGAGCGGCTCCCGGCGCGGGACGGGGTCGCCGTCTTCAACCGGGTGTACCTGACGGTGACGGAGACGCTGTACGAGGGCATCCGCCGCGGCGGGTTCCCCGCGCCCCGGCGGGCGGAGGCGCTGAGCGTGCGGTTCGCCGAGCGGTACCTCGCGGCGGTGGAGGCGGAGCGGGCGCCGGCGTGCTGGCGGCCGCTGCTGCAGTACCGGCGGCACCCCGGGGTGCGGCCGCTGCAGTACGCGCTGGCCGGGATCAACGCGCACATCGGCCACGACCTGGCGCTGGCGGTGGTCTCCACGTGCCGGGCTCTGAAGTGCGAACCGGGGGCCCTGGAGGCGGACTTCGACCGGGTCGGCGACACGCTGGTCTGCCTGGAGGAGCGCATCCGGGAGGACCTGATGCCGGGGCCCGACCTGCTGGAGGTCGCCGATCCGCTGACGCATCTGCTCGGGTCGTGGAGCCTGGAGCGGGCGCGGGGGGCTGCGTGGTCGGCGGCCCGCCTGCTGTGGGGGCTGCGCCGCTCCCCCGACCTGGCCGAGGAATTCGCCGAATCCCTCGACGCGGGCGTCGGCCTGGTAGGCCGCTGCCTCCTGACCCCCACGGCCTGACCCCTCCCCCGGGGCGCTGACCCCGCCCCCGCGCCTCAAACGCCGGCGGGGCTGGATGTGCTGCCCCCCGTCAGAGACGAATGGGAACCGCCCCGAGGCCCGCCCCGCATGCGCAGCCAAGGGCAGGAACCACCCGCCTTCGAAGGCGAGAGTCGGCAAAATCCAGCCTCGCCGGCGTTTGAGGCGCGGTCCGGGCGGAGCCCGGTGCCCGGCAGAGCCGGGTTCCTTGGGGCGCCGCCCCAAACCCCGCGCCTCAAACGCCGGCGGGGCTGGATTTTGCCGGACCCCCGTCCCGAGCGTCGGCGGAAGCCGAGATGGCAGGCCCCGCGTCACGCGTCGGCGGAGCCGGCTGGGCTTCTGGGGCTCCGCCCCAGACCCCGCGCCTCAGACGCCGGCGAGGCTGAAACTGCCGGACCTTCGTCCAAGGGACAGGCAGGCCGATCCGGCCTCCGGCCGGGCCAGAATTGCCGGCCCGCATTCGAAGCCGAGGTTCGCCAACACCAGCCCCGCCGGCGTTTGAGGCGCGGGGACTGGGGCAGCTCCCAGCAAACCCGGATCCGCCGGGCACCGGGGCGCCTCAAGCGCCGGCGAGGCTGAATGTGCCGGGCTCTGGGGCGGCGCCCCGGGTGGGGACGGAGGGGTGGGCCGCCGTCGCGTTCGTGGGCGGCGGCCCGGCGGGCGGGGGCCCGGAGGGTCAGTCCTCCGGGAGTTCGACCGGGGCGATCTCGTCGTAGACGTCGCCCGGGCCGGGGTTGGTGGCGTCCGTGGCGCCGCCCAGGTGGTGCATGACGCCCCAGACCGCGTTCAGCGCGGTCTGCACGGCACCCTCGGCCCAGCCGGCCGTCCAGGAGATGTCGTCGCCGGCGAGGAAGATGCCCCGCTTGTCCTCCGGCAGGCGGTCCTGCATGAAGTGCGTGAACAGGCGCCGCTGGTAGCGGTAGTGGCCCGGCAGGTTGGCCTTGAACGCGCCCATGAAGTACGGCTCGTTCTCCCACGACACCGTCACCGGGTTGCCGATGATGTGCCGGCGGATGTCGACCTTCGGGTAGATCTCCCCGAGGGACTTCAGCATGACCTCCATCCGCTCGCTCGCGGACAGCGGCAGCCACTTCAGGCTGTCGTCGCACCAGGTGTAGGAGAGGCAGATGACGGCGGGCTGGTCCGGGCCGTTGTCCAGCAGGTAGGTGCCGCGGGTCATCCGGTCCGTCAGCGTCATCGACATGACGTCGCGGCCGGTCTCCTCGTCCTTGTCCAGCCAGAACGGGCGGTCCACCGGGATGAAGAGCTTCGAGGACTCCATGTAGTGGGTGCGCTCGATCGCCGTCCAGTGGTCGATCGGGAACAGCGTGTCGTCGCACTCGATCTTGGAGAGGAGCATCCACGACTGCGCGGTGAAGATGGCGGCACGGTACGTGCGGATGTCGCCGGCGGCGTCCGTCACCGTGATGCGGTTGCCGGCGGTGCGGTGCAGGCGGGTGACCGCCGGACGCGGGGCGCCCTCGTGCAGGGAGGACAGCGAGGTGCCCTGGGCCCAGTGCACGATCTTCTCGGGCTCCCGCTCCCACAGGCGCATCGGCAGCTGCTGCGAGCCGCCGACGATGCCGCGGTGGTGGTCGTCGGCCTCGGTGTAGACGACGCGCAGGATCTCCAGGATGGAGTTCGGGAAGTCGGTGTCCCAGCCGCCGGTGCCGAAGCCGACCTGGCCGAAGATCTCGCGCTTGCGGAAGGACTTGAAGGCCTCCGACTCGCACAGGAAGCCGTAGAAGGTCTGGTTGTCGAGCTTCTCGACGAGCTTGGCCCAGATCTCGCGGATGCGCGGGACGTCCCGCTCGCGCATCGCGGTGTTCATGTCGGAGAAGTCGGCGCCCTCGTCGAGGCACGCGTTCCACGCCTCGGCGACGTCGCGGTAGATCTGCGGGAGGTCGGCGATCGTCTCGGCGTAGTGGGTCTCGCCCTTGAGGTCGACGACCGTCGAGGGGGTGGCCTCGGCGAGCGGGTTCGGGAAGGGCTGGGTCTGCAGGCCCACGAGGTCGATGTAGTGCTGCAGGGCCGTGGAGGAGGGCGGGAAGCGCATGGCGCCCATCTCCGCGGTGAGGCCCTCGGTGCCGGGGCCCTCGAAGCCGACGGTGCGCAGGCGGCCGCCGATCTGGTCGGCCTCGTACACGACGGGCTTGAGGCCCATCTTCATCAGCTCGTAGGCGGAGATGATGCCGGACAGGCCGCCGCCGATGACCGCGACCTCGGTGCCGTGCTCGGTCGCCGGTATCTGGCCCAGGCCCGCGGGGTGCGCGAGGAAGTCGTCGTACGCGTACGGGAAGTCCGGGCCGAACATGGTGATCGGCGGCTGGCCGTCGCTGTGCGGAACGGCGGTCGTGGGCACCGTGGACGTCATGGGGTACGACTCCTTGCAGGGTGGGGCTGGGGGGAGGGGCTCAGGGGGCGCGGAGGGCTCAGACGAGGGAGGCGTAGAGCCCGGGGCGGCGGTCGCGCAGGTACGGGTTGTTCTCGCGCGAGGCCCGCAGCAGCTCGGGATCGACCTCGCCGATCACCGTCTCCTCGCCGCGGCCGGCCCGGGTGCGGGTGGCACCGTCGGGGGCGGCCAGGCAGCTGAGTCCGACGAACTCGAACTCGCCCTCGGGGCCGGTGCGGTTGACGTACGCGATGTACATCTGGTTCTCGAAGGCCCGTACGGGGACGAGCTGTTCGGCCACGAACTGGAACGGGTGCATCTGCGCGGTCGGCACCAGGAGGAGGTCGGTGCCGGCCAGCGCGTGGGCCCGGACGTTCTCCGGGAACTCCACGTCGTAGCAGATCATGATGCCGATGCGGAGGCCGCCGAGGTCCGCCTGGACGACGGGGGTGTCGCCGGGGGTGAAGGCCTCCTGCTCGAAGCAGCCGAAGAGGTGGGTCTTGCGGTAGTTCGCCAGCCGGGCCCCGTCCGGTCCGACGAGCTGCGCCGAGTTGTAGACCGTCTCGCCGTCGCGCTCGGGGTAGCCGTAGAGGACGGCGACACCGTGGCGGCGGGCGATCTCGCCGATGGCGCGGGCCGACATGCCGTCGGCGGCCTCGGCGAGGGCGGCGATCTCCTCGACCGGCAGGGCGTAGCCGGTGAGGAACATCTCCGAGGTCACGAGGAGCCCGGCACCCGCCTGTGCGGCGCGCGCCGCGGCCTCGTCGAGCGCCTTGAGGTTGTCGGCGGTGTCGCCGAGCCGGCCGGAGCTCTGGAGGAGGGCGGTGCGCAGCGGGGGCATGGGCGTACCTCTGGGGCAGGAGGGGTGGGGTGTCCTACGAAGGTACGTTTCGGCGTTCGACCCGGACAAGCCGTGACCGTTGCGCTGCGAGCATCGATTCGTTGCGCGTTTCGGCGGCGGGGCGGCGATTCGTTGCGCGGGGGTCGGCGCTTTGCCCGGCCCGGGGCGAAACGCTGCGGCCGCGGGGCGGGCTCGGCCCCCAGGGTACGGGGCCGGCCGGCAGGATCCGGTTGCGCTGGTGGTCGAGCGCCGGGCTAGGACGCCGCGCGGAAGGAGCGGAAGGAGGGGTGGGCGCTGAGGCGGCGGAGGTCCTCGAGGATGTCGGGGGTGTCGTTGCCGATGATGCGGCCGCTCCAGGTGTCGCAGAGGGCGGGGACGGTCAGGGTGCCGTCGTAGTGGTGGCCGGCGGCCTCGTAGGCGCAGCGCAGGGCGGCGTACGAGGCCGGGGAGCCGAGCAGGGTGGTGGCGACGGCGTGCTCGAGGCCGAGCGTGCTCAGCGCGGCGGCGACGCGCGCGGAGTGGGGACAGTCGGCGGACAGGTAGAGGCGGTAGCGGTGCGGTACGGGCGAGAAGCCGGATCCGATGCGGCCGCGCAGGACGGGGGCCGGGCCGGTGCGGGGCAGGACCATCTGAAGCATGACTCTCCTGGGGCGTGGCGGAACGCCCGGCGGCATGCTGCGCGCCGGGTCACGGGGGCCGTGCGGGGGGACGTACGCGGCCGGGGCGGCGCGGCGGCGGAGGCCGGCGGGTGCGGCGGACGCGGCGGGCGTACGGAAGCGGGAAGGTCAGGCGGCGGCGCGGAAGGCGCTGCAGACGCGCAGGAGGTCGATGTGCAGGCGCCGGGTCAGCCACCAGCGCCGGAGGGTCTGTGCCTCCGCGACTGCTGCTGTGGCCATCTCCACCGGCTCCGTCCTCTTCTCGGGCATAAAGCCGCTCACGGCGGACGCTGACCTTCCTGACCGTCGTCCCCAGCAGTCTCGTGGCGGTGCGCAGGGCCGTCAAGAAGGTGTGGGCGGCCCGGGTCGCCCGCCGGACCGAGAGGAGCCCGTTCTCCCATGTCGCCCGACTCCACCGCGGCCGCGGCCGTCCATGTCCTCGACAACCCGGTGTGGGCCGCGCTGACCGGGCCGAGCGGCGGCTTCGCCGAGACCGGTCCCGCAGGGCTCTCGGCCCGGTACGTCGAGGACGCCTCGCCGTTCGCGGCCCTGGCCGACCCGGAGGATCCGCGCGCGTGGGCGGACCTGGCGGCGCTGGCGGGTCCGGACGCACCGGTGTGGGTGACGGGGCTGCTGACCCCGCCCGAGGGCTGGACGACCGTGGCGACGGTCGCGGGCGTGCAGCTGGACGGCGCGGCGGTACGGGCCGAGGCGGCGCCGGAGGCGGTGCGGCTGGGGCCGGCCGACGTGCCGGAGATGCTGGAGCTGGTGGAGCTGACGCGTCCGGGGCCGTTCCTGACGCGCACCGTCGAGCTGGGCACGTACCTCGGGATCCGGGACCGGGGGCGGCTGGTGGCGATGGCCGGTGAGCGGATGCGGCCGCCGGGCTGGTCGGAGATCAGCGCGGTGTGCACCCACCCGGACCACCGGGGGCGGGGCCTCGCGGCCCGGCTGGTCCGCGCGGTGGCGGCGGCGATCGCCGAGCGCGGCGAACGGCCCTTCCTCCACGCGGCGGCGGACAACACCGGCGCGATCGCCCTCTACGAATCCATGGGCTTCACCCTGCGCCGCCGCCCGCACTTCATCGGCCTCCGCACCCCGACCACCACCCCGCCGGCTTGACCCTTCCAGCCCCGCCGGCGCCTGTGCCGGGGGCCCGGCCCACCCAGCCCCACCACCGCCTGCGACGGCGGCCCGGCCATCCCTCTCCGCCGGCGGCTGTGACGGGGGTCGGCACATGCAGCCTCGCCGGCGTTTGAGTGGGGGTCCCCCCGGACGAAGTCTGCGGGAGGGTCCGGGCAGAGCCCGGTGCCCGGCGGAGCCGGGATTCTTGGGGCTCCGCCCCAAACCTCGCGCCTCAAACGCCGGCGAGGCCGGAAGTTGCCGCCCCTCGGCTTCGAAGGGGAGGCGGGGCTGAAAAAGCCCACCCACCGCTTCGAAAGCAGGGGGTGGGCTGACACAGCCGGTGGCTCGACAGCGCGGGCTGGCCGAGGCCGGGCTACGCCGGGGCGCCGGAGGTGAAGCGGCGGAGGAGGGGGGAGAGGACCAGGACCGACTTGGTCCGCTCCACGAACGGCTCGCCCGCGATGCGTTCCAGGACCCGCTCGAAGTGCCGCATGTCGGAGGCGAAGACCTGGACGAGGGCGTCCGCGTCGCCGGTGACGGTCGACGCGGACACCACCTCGGGGTACCGCTCCAGCCCTCGCCGGATGTCGTCCGGCGAGGTGTTGTGGCGGCAGTAGATCTCGATGAAGCCCTCGGTTTCCCAGCCCATGGCGGCGGGGTCCACGCGGACGGTGAAGCCGGTGATGGCTCCCTCCGCCCGCAGCCGGTCCACGCGCCGCTTGACGGCGGGGGCGGAGAGGCCGACCTCGGAGCCGATGTCCGCGTAGGAGCGGCGGGCGTCCTCGGCGAGGGCGTGCACGATGCGTTCGTCGAGATCGTTCAATCGCACTGCGGGTGGATCACTTCTCTGCTGTGGCCACTTCTTCCGTGGCCAGTCGGGAGCGGCGGATGCCGTACAGGAAGTAGAACACGAGGCCCACTGCCATCCAGCCACCGAAGACGATCCACGTGGCCATATCGAGGCTGAACATCATGTAGCCGCAGGCCAGGAAGCCCAGGATCGGCGGGACGGGGAACCACGTCACCTTGAAGGTGCGCGGCATGTCGGGGCGGGTGCGGCGCAGGATGATGACGGCGACGTTGACCAGGCCGAAGGCGAAGAGGGTGCCGATGCTGGTGGCGTCGGCGAGCTTGCCCAGCGGGATGAAGGCCGCGAGGACGCCGCAGAAGAGGGAGACGATCACGACGTTGGCGCGGGGGGCGCCGGTCTTCTCGTCGACCTTGGCGAAGACCTTGGGGACGAGGCCGTCGCGGGACATCGCGAAGAGGATGCGGGTCTGGCCGTAGAGGACGGCGAAGACGACGGAGAAGATCGCGATCACGGCGCCGGCGGCGAGGACGACGCCCCAGACGCTGGTGCCGGTGACGTCGGTCATGATCTGGGCGAGCGCGGCCTCGGTGCCCTCGAAGTCCTGCCACGGCATGGCGCCGACGGCGACGAAGGCGACGAGGACGTACAGGACGGTGACGATGCCCAGCGAGAGCATGATCGCGCGCGGCAGGTCCTTCTTCGGGTCCTTGGCTTCCTCACCTGCGGTGGAGGCGGCGTCGAAGCCGATGTACGAGAAGAAGAGGGTGGAGGCGGCGGCGCTGATGCCGGTGACGCCGAGCGGGGCGAGCGGGGTGTAGTTGCCGGACTTGATGCCCATGACGCCGATGCCGATGAAGAGCAGCAGCGTGACGATCTTCACCCCGACCATGATCGAGTTGACCGTGGCGCTCTCCTTGGCGCCGCGCATCAGGAAGACCATCGACAGCAGGACGACGACCAGCGCCGGCAGGTTGATGAAACCGTTCTCACCCAGCGGTGCGGAGACCGCGCCGGGGATGGTGACGCCGATGGTCCCCTCGAGGAGCTCGTTGAGGTACTGGCCCCAGCCGACGGCCACGGCCGCGACGGACACGGCGTACTCGAGGACCAGGCACCAGCCGCAGATCCAGGCTATGAACTCGCCCATGGTGGCGTACGCGTACGAGTACGAGGAGCCCGAGACCGGGACGGAGCCGGCGAGCTCCGCGTAGGAGAGGGCCGAGAAGAGGGCGGTCAGGCCCGCGATCACGAAGGAGATCGTCACGGCGGGGCCGGCCTTGGGGGCGGCGGTGCCGAGGACGACGAAGATGCCGGTGCCGAGCGTGGCACCGATGCTGATCATGGTCAGCTGCCACATGGTGAGCGAGCGGCGCAGCGTACCGCCCTCGCCCTGCCCGCCCTCGGAGACGAGCTGCTCGACCGGCTTGCGACGGAGCAGCGGGTTCACGGGCTTGCGCGTCTCCTGGGAGAGCGGGGGTGCCTGGCCCTGATCGAGCACGAGGGGACTCCTTTGACACTGCGGATGGGGACTGAGGCATCGACCGCAGCGGTCCGGGCAGGACACAGACAAGAGTCTGGGCATGGGGAACCGCCGAGCAGGCGGTCCGCGCCACTCCACGTACAGCGAGTGAGCCTACGAGCTGAGAGATACCGCCCGTAATGCACCATCCTTGCACATTGGCGCACGATCGTTGCGCGGATCTGTCCTGGATGGCCCTTTGTTGCACGCAGATGATCGATCGGTGCGCCGGAACCCCCGGCCGCCGTTCTTGACAGCCCGTCAGAATTGCCGCAGCGTGCCGCCATGGATGCCGATGATGCCGACCGCACGGCCCTGGCCTGGCTCGATCCGGGGCCGTTCCTGCGCGGGGTCGCCTGGCTCGACCAGGCCCGCCGACCGGTGCGCGCCGACCCCGCCGACACCATGCGGCTGCCCTGGGACACCGGCGAGCGGGCCACCCTGCCGATCGGGGTGCGGCTTGAGTTCACCGCGGCCGGGGCGCAGGCGGTGGAGATCCGCTACCGGGCGACCGTCCCCGGCCCCACGGACGCCCTGCACGACCTCGCGCACGGCTTCGCGCTGTGGGACCGCCACGGGGTGCTGAGCGAGGTGTGGACCGACCCCGCCCCCGAGGCCGTCGTACGCATCGACCTGCCCGGCGGGCCCGGGCCCTTCACCGTCCACCCGCCCGAGGCCCAGGCGCCGCTGGTCCTCGGCCTGCGCGGGGTCGGCGGGAGCCTCGCCCCGGCCCCGCCCGCCCCGCGCTGGGTGGTGCACGGCGACTCGATCACCGAGGGCTGGTGGTCCACCCGGCCCGCGCACGGCTGGCCCGCCGTCGCCGGGCGGGCGCTCGGCTGGGACACCGTGAACCTCGGGTACGCGGGCGCCGCGCGCGGGGAACTGGCCACCGCCGAACAGCTCGCGGAGCTGCCCGCCGACGCGCTCACCCTCGCCTTCGGCACCAACTGCTGGACCCGGGTGCCCCATTCGGTGCCCCTGCTGTACGAGACCACGCGCGCCTTCCTCGACCTGGTCCGCCAGGGGCACCCGCAGACCCCGCTGCTGCTGCTCTCGCCCGTACTGCGGCCCGATGCCGAGCGCACCCCGAACCGGCTGGGCGCCACCCTGGGGGCCCTGCGCGACGCGATGGAGCGGGCCGCCCGGGACCGGATCGCCGCCGGGGACGCCCGGCTGGTCCTGCTGCCGGGCCGCGACCTGCTGGGACCCGAGCACCTCGCGGACGGGCTGCACCCCAACGACGCCGGACACCGGGTTCTGGGCCTCGCTGTGGCCACGGCCATGCGCCGGGCCGGGTTCAACGCGGGCTGAGTGAAACACCCCACACCGATCGGGTTGAACAGACCGGGCCTCCCGGGGCGTGTCCTTTGCACAGTTGCCGGCGCACCGCGGATGCGGCCGCACCGGACACGGACACAGCACACGGGAGAGATCACGATGGGCATCAAGCGCGGAACCACCCTGGCCGCCGTGGCAGTCGTCGTCGCACTGACCGCCACGGCCTGCGGCGGGGACGACACCAAGGCCGGCGCCGCCAAGCCGGCCGGGGCCGCCGCCCAGGCCGCGGGATCCGGCTACGGCTCCGACTACGGCGCGGGCTCGGCCGCCCCCGCCGGCGGCGCAGCGGGGGCGGACAGCGGTGCCAAGCCCGCCGGGCAGCTGGCCGTCGCCCAGAACGAGCAGGTGGGGCCGGTCCTCACCGACAGCGCCGGCTTCACCCTCTACCGCTTCGACAAGGACACCGCGAAGCCGCCGAAGTCCAACTGCGACGGCGACTGCGCCAAGGCCTGGCCCGTGGTCGCGGCCGGCGACGCGACCGCCGCCACCGGGATGGACGCCTCGCTGCTCGGTGAGGTGGTCCGCAGCGACGGCAGCAAGCAGCTGACCGTGGCGGGCTGGCCCGTGTACCGCTACGCCAAGGACACCAAGGCGGGCGAGGTCAACGGGCAGGGCGTGGGCGGCACCTGGTTCGCGTTCGCACCCGACGGGAAGAAGGCAGCAAAGCCGGCGGCCGGTTCGGACTCGGGCTCGGGTTCGGGCTCGGGTTCGGGGACCGGCTACGGCTCCGGCACCGGGGCAGGGACAGGAGCCCAGCCGGCCCAGGGTGCGCTGTCCGTCGCCAAGGACCCCAAGCTCGGCGACCACGTCGTCGACGGCAACGGCATGACCGTCTACCGCTTCAAGAAGGACACCGCCTGGCCGATGGCCTCCAACTGCACCGGCGACTGCGTGGCGAAGTGGCCGGTGGTGCCCCCGGTGGACAAGGCCAACGCCAAGGGCATCATCGAGAAGGGTTTCTCGGTGCTCGACCGCCCCGACGGCAAGAAGCAGCAGAGCATCGACTGCTGGCCCGTCTACACCTTCACCGGTGACAAGAAGCCGGGTGACATCAACGGGCAGGGCGTCGGCGGCACCTGGTACGCCGTCTCGCCGGACGGCAAGCTGATCACGACCTCGTAAGGGCTCCGCCCCCGATCCAGGACCCCCGGACCCGCGCCTCGCACCACGACGAGGCCGAAAGACCGCGCGGCCCCCCGCCACCCCCTCCCCCGGCGGGCGGGCCGCGCACCGTTCCACCCTGGCGCGCCGCTCCCTAGACTCCCTCGCATGCTGCGCGTACTGGCCGTGGACGACGAGAAGCCGCTCCTCGAGGAACTCCTGTATCTGCTGCGCTCCGATCCGCGCGTCACCAGCGCCGAGGGCGCCTCGGACGCCACCGGGGCCCTGCGCCGGATCACCCGGGCGCTGGAGACCGGACCGGACGGGCCCGACGGCATCGACGTGGTCTTCCTCGACATCCACATGGCCGGGCTGACCGGGCTGGACATCGCCCGGCTGCTGGCCGGGTTCGCGCAGCCGCCCCTGGTCGTGTTCGTCACCGCCCATGAGGGCTTCGCCGTCCAGGCCTTCGACCTCAAGGCCGTGGACTACGTACTGAAGCCGGTGCGCCCGGAGCGGCTGGCCGAGGCGGTGCGCCGGGCCTGCGCCCAACTCGACCGCACCGCGGCCGGGCAGTCGGCGGCCGACCCGGCGCTTCCCCCGGCGCAGCCGGCAGTCCCCGCGCAACGGCGCCCCTCCCCCGGCGCGGGCACCGCCCCGGCAGCGGGGGGCGGGGCCGGCGCCGACCGCACCGCGGACCAGATCGCCGTGGAACTCGGGGGCGTCACCCGGTTCGTGGCGATCGCGGACATCGCGTACGTCGAGGCCCAGGGCGACTACGCCCGCCTGCACACCGACGCCGGCAGCCACCTGGTCCGCATCCCGCTGTCCACCCTGGAGGAGCGCTGGGCCCCGCGCGGGTTCGTCCGCATCCACCGCAGGCACCTGGTGGCGCTGCGCCGGATCGACGAGCTGCGGCTCGACGCCGGCGCCACCAGCGTCCGCATCGGCACGGCCGAGCTCCAGGTCAGCCGCCGCCACGCCCGCCAGCTCCGCGACCTCCTGATGCGCCAGGCCACGGGCTGAACCGGCCCGCCCGGCCCGACCGTCCGGCGCGCGCCGGTGCCGTTCGTCGCACCGCGGGGGGCGTACGGCGCGCCAGCGGTGCCGTCGGTCGCAGGGCGGGCCACGCCGGGCGGCGAAACCCGCGGCCGCCCCTATCGTGGAGCCGCGGTCACGGGGGTCATGAGGGAAGCACGGGGGGTGCGGATGGCCGAGATCCAGGCGCTGCTCGACGCGGTGGCCGGACTGCCCGGCACCCGGCCCGCCGGGCCCGCCGAGGCCGAGGTGCTCCTCGCGCGGCTGCGCAGTGCCGCCGCCCGCTGGGCCGACGTGCTGTACGAGGCGAACGAGGGGGCCCGCCGGCAGCTGCCGCCGCGTGCGGAGGCCGCGCTGCGGCTGGCGTTCCGGCGCGCCGAGGATTCGTACGTGGAGCTGGAGATCGCGCTGAGGGACTGCACGGAGCACCGCGACCCTGCGCTGTGAGCCGGAGCCACGCGCTGTGGGCCGGAGCCGCGCTGTGGGCCGGAGCCCGCGTCGGGACCGCTCCCGGTCCGGCGCCCTCCTGCCTGGCCGAGGCCCGGTGCCCGATCCCGCCTGGATCCTGCCTGTTGCCGCTCCGACACCGTGCGTAGACTCCGGAACTCCTCCCCTCCCCGGCCGAAGGACCTCCGGTGAACCAGACGTACGCGCTGACCGCGGTCACCGTCGTCGTCTTGGCCACCGTGCTGGTCGGGGCGCTGGGGCTGCGGATATCGAGGACCACCTCCGACTTCTACGTCGCCTCGCGCACCGTGGGGCCCCGGCTGAACGCCGCCGCCATCAGCGGGGAGTACCTCTCGGCGGCCTCCTTCATCGGGGTGGCGGGGCTGGTGATGCTCCAGGGGCCCGAGATGCTGTGGTACCCGCTCGGCTACACCGCCGGGTACCTGGTGCTGCTGGCGCTGGTGGCGGCCCCGCTGCGGCGCTCGGGGGCGTACACGCTGCCCGACTTCGCCGAGGCCCGCCTGGAGTCGCAGGGCGTGCGCCGGATCGCGGTGCTGTTCGTGGTCGGGGTCGGCTGGCTGTACCTGCTGCCGCAGCTGCAGGGCGCGGGGCTGACCCTGGAGATCCTGACCGGGGCCCCGCACTGGGTGGGCGGGGTCGTCGTCGCCGTCGTGGTCACCGGGGCCGTCGCCGCCGGCGGGATGCGGAGCATCACCTTCGTCCAGGCCTTCCAGTACTGGCTGAAGCTGACCGCGCTGCTGGTGCCCGCCTTCTTCCTGCTGGCCGCGTGGGCCGGGGACGGTGCGCCGCGGGCCTCGTTCGACGCCCCGGCCGTCTTCCGGGAGCGCACCGCGGTCACCGTCGCCGAGGACGTACGGCTGACCCTGGACGGGCCGGTGCCGCTGACCGTGACCGGGCGGGTCGACGGGTCGGCGTACGCGTCGGCCCCGCTGCTGCTGGACACCGGGGAGCACCTGGTCCGGGCCGGGACCCGGCTGGAGTTCCTCGCGCAGACCCGGGTGCCGCAGTCCCGGCCCGCGGCCGGGCCGGGGCCGTCGCGCTGGTCGCAGCCGCCGGGCGGGGACACGCCGGGGTTCGCCCTGTACGCGACGTACGGGCTGATCGTCGCGACCTTCCTCGGGACCATGGGCCTGCCGCACGTCGCGGTGCGCTTCTACACCAGTCCCAACGGGCCGGCCGCCCGCCGCACCACGCTCGCGGTGCTCGCCCTGCTGGGCTGCTTCTACCTGCTGCCGCCGGTGTACGGGGTCCTCGGCCGGACCTACGTGCCCGAGCTCGCACTGACCGGGGACGCGGACGCGGCGGTGCTGGTCCTGCCGGAGCGGATGCTCGGCGGGGTGCTCGGGGAGCTGCTGGGGGCGCTGCTGGCCGGCGGTGCGTTCGCGGCGTTCCTGTCGACGGCCTCGGGGCTGACGATGGCGGTGGCCGGGGTGCTGCACCAGGACGTGCTGGCGCGGCGCGGGGTGCGCACGTTCCGCTTCGCGGCGGTGGTGGCGATGTTGGTGCCGCTGGGCGGGAGCATGGCGCTGGCCGAGGTTCCGGTGGCGGATGCGGTCGGGCTGGCGTTCGCGGTGTCGGCCTCGTCGTTCTGCCCGCTGCTGGTGCTGGGGATCTGGTGGCGCGGGCTGACCCCGCCGGGCGCCGTGGCCGGGCTGATCGCCGGTGGCGGGGCGGCGCTGGGCGCGGTGCTGGCGACGCGGGCGGGGCTGGCTCCGACGGGCTGGCCGCATGCGCTGCTGGCCTGGCCGGCGGCCTGGTCGGTGCCGCTGGGCTTCCTGACGATGGTGCTGGTGTCGCTGGCCACGCGCTCGCGGATCCCGGCCGGGACGGCGGCGACCCTGGCCCGGCTGCACCTGCCGGAAGCGCTGACCGGGGCGCTGCCTGGCGGCGGCGCATGACCGCGGCGGTGTTCGCGGCCTGGGCGGTGGCGGCTGCGGCGGTGCTGCTGGGGGCGGGCTGGGCGGGCGGCCGGTGGCACGCCCGGCGGGGCGAGCGGACCGCCGGGCTGGACCTCGGGACCCCGGTGGAGCGGGCCACGTTCCACACCCTGCACACCGCGTCGCTGGCCGCTCCCCCGCTGCGCGCCGGGCTGACGCAGGACGCGGCCCGCAAGGCGGCGCGGCGGCTGCGCTCGCTGCTGGGCACCGAGGCGCTGTGCCTGACGGACCGGGAAGCGGTGCTGGCGTGGGACGGCCCGGGCGCCGACCACCACGAGCGGCGGGCGATGGCCCGGGTCGCGGTCATGCTGGCCTCCGGGCGGAGCCAGAGCGTGCGGACGCAGTGCCCGCGGCCCGACTGCCCGCTGAAGTGGGCGGTGGTCGCCCCGCTCACCGGCGAGGACGGGGTGCTGGGGGCGCTGGTGGCGTACGGCTCGCGGGAGTCGGCCGTGCTGGTGCGGGCGGCGACCGAGGTGGCGCGGTGGGTGTCGGTGCAGTTGGAGCTGTCCGAGCTGGACCGGTCGCGGACCCGGCTGATGGAGGCGGAGATCAGGGCGCTGCGGGCGCAGATCTCCCCGCACTTCATCTTCAACTCGCTGGCCGCGATCGCCTCGTTCGTGCGGACGGATCCGGAGCGGGCGCGGGACCTGTTGCTGGAGTTCGCGGACTTCACCCGCTACTCCTTCCGGCGGCACGGTGAATTCACCACGCTCGCGGAGGAGTTGCGGTCCATCGAGCAGTACCTCGCGCTGGCCGGGGCGCGGTTCGGGGACCGGCTGAAGGTCACCTTGCAGGTGGCGCCGGAGGTGCTGCCGGTGGCGCTGCCGTTCCTGTGCCTGCAGCCGTTGGTGGAGAACGCGGTCAAGCACGGGGTGGAGGACTCCACCGGGGAGTGCCTGATCACGATTGCGGCGCGGGACGCGGGGGCGGAGGCCGTGATCACGATCGAGGACAACGGGGTCGGGATGGATCCCGCGCTGCTGCGGCGGATCCTGGCCGGGGAGCGGGCGGGGGCGTCCTCGGGCGTGGGGCTGCCGAATGTGGACGAGCGGATGCGGCAGGTGTACGGGGACGACTACGGGCTCGTCATGGAGACGGGAGTGGGGGCCGGGATGAAGATCACCGTCCGGGTGCCGAAGTATCGCGCGGGGGTGCATCCGTCGGTGCCGCCCCTCGGTCCGGCCGGGCCCGACCGCGCCGGGCCGCGGGGCCCCGCGTCCTGACCGGCGGGGCGGGCGCGCGCTGCCGCTGCGCGGAGCCGGTTTCCCCACCCCGCCCCTTCCCGAAACCGGTGCTCCGCCCCGGCCCCGCTCGCCTCAAACGCCGGCGGGGCTGAAAAACCCGGCCGCTTCGCGCCCGGCGCGCTCAAACGCCGCGCGGGCTGGAAAATCCAGCCCCGCCAGCGAAAATCCAGCCCCGCCGGCGTTGAGACGCGGGGGTTCGGGGGCGGAGCCCCGGTCTTTCAGCCTCGCCGGCGTTTGAGGCGCGGGGTCCGGGGCGGAGCCCCGATCCGTGAGCCCCGCCGGCGATTGAGGCGCGGGGTCCGGGGGCCGGGGCTCCGGGGAGCGGGGGCTAGCTCCAGCTGGCGTGCAGCGGCTTGCCCTCGGCGTAGCCCGCCGCGGACTGGACGCCGACGACGGCCCGGTCGGCGAACTCCTCGAGGGAGCCCGCGCCCGCGTACGTGCAGGAGGAGCGGACACCGGCGATGATCGAGTCGATCAGGTCCTCGACGCCGGGACGCTGCGGGTCCAGGAACATCCGCGAGGTGGAGATGCCCTCCTCGAACAGCGCCTTGCGGGCGCGGTCGTAGGCGGACTCCTCCGAGGTGCGGTTGCGCACGGCGCGGGCCGAGGCCATGCCGAAGGACTCCTTGTACAGGCGCCCGTCGGCGGCCTGCTGGAGGTCGCCCGGGGACTCGTACGTACCGGCGAACCAGGAGCCGATCATCACGTTGGACGCGCCGGCGGCCAGGGCCATCGCCACGTCGCGCGGGTGGCGGACACCACCGTCGGCCCACACGTGCTTGCCGTACTTCTTGGCCTCGGCGGCGCACTCGAGCACCGCGGAGAACTGCGGGCGGCCCACGCCGGTCATCATGCGGGTGGTGCACATGGCGCCCGGGCCCACACCGACCTTGATGATGTCGGCGCCGGCGTCGACCAGGTCCTTGACGCCCTCGGCGGCGACGATGTTGCCCGCGACGATCGGGACCTGCGGGTCCAGGGCGCGCACGGCCTTGATCGCGGTGATCATCGACTCCTGGTGGCCGTGGGCCGTGTCGATGACGAGCGTGTCCACGCCCGCGTCGAGGAGCTGCTTGGCCCGGCCCACGTAGTCGCCGTTGATGCCGATGGCGGCGGCGATGCGCAGGTTGCCCTTGGCGTCGGTGGCCGGCGTGTACAGGGTCGCGCGCAGGGCGCCCTTGCGGGTGAGGATGCCGACGAGCTTGCCGTCCTTGTCGACGGCCGGGGCCAGCTTGCGGTGGCCGGCGTCGAGCTGGTTGAAGGCCTCGCGGGGGTCGATGTCGGCGTCGATGAGCAGGAGCTCCTTCGACATGACCTCGGAGAGCTGGGTGAAGCGGTCCACGCCGGTCAGGTCGTGGTCGGTGACCACGCCGATCGGGCGACCGTCGGCGTCGACGACGACACCGGCGCCGTGGGCCCGCTTGGGCAGCAGGGAGAGCGCGTCGGCAACGGTCTGGGTGGGCGCCAGCGTGATCGGGGTGTCGAGCACGCGGTGGCGGGTCTTGACCCAGGAGATGACGTCGGTGACGACCTCGATCGGGATGTCCTGCGGGATGACCACGATGCCGCCGCGGCGGGCGACCGTCTCGGCCATCCGGCGTCCCGCGATGGCGGTCATGTTCGCCACGACGAGCGGAATGGTGGTGCCGGTGCCGTCGGGCGACGCGAGGTCGACGCCCTGGCGGGAACCGACCGCGGAACGGCTCGGCACCATGAATACATCGTCGTACGTCAGGTCGTACGGCGGCTTCTGGTCATTGAGGAAACGCACGTGCAGAACATCCCAGTCGAGTCGGAGGATCCCGTCATACCCAGGCAGGGCAGCCGAGGAAACGCACGTACTTCATTCTCCCATGACCTGGCATTAATGCCGCCCAGGCTGATCGTCCAGGACATTCCGGACCTGCTGGTGTCTTCCTACGGGACATTCCCCGCGAACGGCACGGCCGGGCGCAGGGCCGCGGGCCGGCGGTGGATCGGGGCGGTGCGGCCGGTCAGCGGGCGGGCCGAGGCGCCGTGGCGGACGGCGGTGAACTCGGCGGCGATGGACAGGGCCGTCTCCTCGGGGGTGGCGCCGCCCAGCTCCAGGCCGATCGGCGAGCGCAGCCGGGCCAGGGCGGCGGCGGGCACGCCCTCCTCGCGCAGCCGCCGCTCGCGGTCGGCGTGGGTGCGCCGGGAGCCCATGGCGCCCACGTAGCCCAGCGGCAGCCGCAGGGCCAGCGCGAGCAGCGGTACGTCGAACTTGGCGTCGTGGGTCAGGACGCAGACCGCGGTACGGGAGTCCAGCCGGCCGGCCTCGGCCTCCGCGGCCAGGTGGCGGTGGGGCCAGTCGACGAGGACCTCGTCGGCGTCGGGGAAGCGGGCGCGCGTGGCGAAGACGGGCCGGGCGTCGCACACGGTCACCCGGTGGCCGAGGAAGGCC
Source organism: Streptomyces sp. NPDC046876 (assembly GCF_040645035.1). Lineage (NCBI taxonomy): Bacteria > Bacillati > Actinomycetota > Actinomycetes > Kitasatosporales > Streptomycetaceae > Streptomyces > Streptomyces sp. NPDC046876. Next base: position 20,689 of record NZ_JBEYXK010000044.1, read on the forward strand.
CCGATCCGCGCCAGGGCGGCGGCGAAGTCGACGGCCCCGTAGACGATCAGCCGGGGCGGCTCGGCGGCCGACTCGACGAGCAGGGTCAGCGGCTGCCCGCACAGCCCGCCGGCGGTGCCGAGCTCGGCGGTGCCGGTGCGCCCGGCGAGCAGCAGCCCGCGCACCCGGTCGGCGGCGGCCCGGTCCAGGGCCGCGCCCCCGCCGAGGCAGCCCTCGTACGAGCCGTCGGCGTGGACGGCGAGGGCCCTGCCGAGCTGGGGCGCGGGCCCGCTGACCACGCGGGCGAGCGCGGCCCGGGCGCCGCCGGCGGCGGCCCGCAGGACGGAGCCGAGCACGGGCCGCACGGGGTCCTGGCCGCGGACCGGGGTGACCAGCACGTCCAGGACTCCGCCGCAGGTCAGGCCGACGGCGAAGGCGTCGTCGTCGCTGTAGCCGAAGCGGTGCAGGCCGCCCTCCCCGGAGGCGATGGCGTCGAGGCACAGCTCGTGCACGGCGGACTCGACGCAGCCGCCGGAGAGGGAGCCCAGCGCGGTGCCGTCGGCGGCGACGGCGAGGGAGGCGCCCGGGCCCCGCGGTGCGCTGCCGGTGACGGCGACCACGGTGGCCAGGGCGAATTCCCGGTGCGCGGCGCACCATGCGCGGAGCTCTTCGGCGATGTCCAGCATCAGCGGATGTACTCGCGTCTCGGGCTCTGGCCGGGGATCAGCGGCCGGGGCGGCAGGACCGGCGGCGGGCCGGTCCGCGCGGGTGCGGCGGCGGGCGCCGCGCCGGCGGGTGCTCCGGGGCCGGGGCGGGTGGGCAGGGCGGCGGCGCGGGCGGGGCCGTGGGAGGAGCGGGCCTGACCGGGGTGTCCGGCGGGCACGCGCCCGCGGGCGCCGAGCAGCATCGAGGCGTGGGCGACACTCGCGAGCGTGGCGTGGTGGTGCCAGCCACGGAAGGAGCGGCCCTCGAAATCACGGATGCCTACGGGTTCGCAGGTCTCGGTGAAATCGAGGGATACCCGGTCGGTGAGTTTGGCGAGCAGGAACAGCTGCGCCAGGGGGCGGTCGCCGATGTTGGTGATCCAGAACTCGGAGGGCAGCAGGGCGGCCTCGGTCCAGGCGCCGACGAGCAGCAGCGGGGTCGGCGGCAGCGGCACGGGCCGGTCCTCGCCGGTGGCGGCGAGGATGGCGGCCGAGGTGAGCAGGGTCACTGCGCCCTCGGCGCGGCCGTGGCGGGTCCATTCGACGACGCGGCGCTGGGAGCGCATGGAGTCGATGAGTTCGCGGGCGGGTGCGGTGTGGGGTCCGGGCCGCTGCCGGCCGGCGCCGCCGAAGGAGACGGGCAGGGACCCGTCGACCTTGAAGACGAACGGGATGTCCTGGAGGGTGAAGGACTCCACGCAGGCCGCCATGTCGGAGTTGGCGACCTCCATCACCACGGGCCGGCGCTGGAGCTGCCAGGTGGCGGCCATGCGCTGGACGGCGTGGACGGCATCCTGGGCGGGTGTGAGCGAGCGGGCGGTGTCGGGGATGCCGGCCCGGCGGCGGCGCAGCAGTTCGCCGGTCCAGGGCGCGGGCAGGGTGAGGGTCCATTCGACGGGGAAGCTGGCCTCGCTGGAGGCGAGCCAGATTCCGCTGGCCTGCTGGCAGTTGGCGGTGCGGCCGAGTTGGGGGACGAACTGCCGGCCGACGCCGACGGAGCGGTCGCCCGCCTTCTCTATGACCATGGGCTGGACCACCCAGGCCAGCGGGCGCTGGGCGGTGCGTTCGAGGTACTGGGCGAGCGAGCGCCGTACGGGGGTCCAGTCCCACGGCGACTTGCTGATGAACTGCTGGAGGCTCTGCTCGACGGAACTCGCCCCGGTTCCGGCGATGTTGCGGATTGTTTTCTTCCCGTTGGTGCGCACCAGGCCGTTGAGGTAAACGCGGGCCCAGTTTCGCTGGTCCCGCCTGGGTAAAGATTCGAAGAAAAGAGAGATCAGGACGTCGATCAATTCGGAGATTTCCTTGGCGGATTCCTCCGGCAGCACTACGCGAGCCATCTTCGGGCCTCCCCCGCGACCACTAGATCCAATACCCTACTTGACCGCGCAGAACGGCCGTAGGGCCCGGCGGCTACTTCCTGAGGTCGCTGGCAGAATCGAGCCGCTCTTCCTCTACCACGAGGGGGATCGGGATCTGGTTCGCCGCATAGTAGAGCGCAATCAGGAAGTGTGCGGCGAGAGTGAGCGGGGCGGAGAAGAGTGACAGGAGGACGGTCAGGGGGTAGGCGATCGCGCCGAGGCCGAAGCGCATCCGGGTGGCCCTGGCGCCCTCCTTGTCCACGCGCTCGTGGAACAGGTGGCCGACGCGGGTGACGTACCACCAGAAGGCCAGGAACGCCAAGGCGTAGGCGACGGTGACCGAACTGTAGAGCACCGCGGCCGAGTTGGCGGAGCGGCCGCCCTCGACGAGGTGTTCGGCGAGGACGGTGGTCGTGTACGGAATCACCGACACCATCATCAGCACCAGGAGATTCAGGAACAACAGCGGTCGGTCCACCCGCTTCAGGTGGCTGAAGATGGTGTGGTGGTTCACCCACATCACGCCGATGATGAGGAAACTCACCACATAGGCCGCATAGTGCGGCCACTGTTCCCGGACACCGTGCCAGAAGTCGGATCCGGTTTCCTCCGGAACCTTCAGCTCCAGGACGAGAATCGTGATGATGATGGCGAATACACCGTCACTGAATGCCTCGACCCGGCTGGTTTCGCGTTCCATGACCTCCCCTTTGCCTTTTCCTTGCGTGTGCGAGGAGGGCGCTGCCCCGCCCTCCCCGCACACGCTACCCAGATGAGCGCGGTCAGCCGCCGAAGCCGGCCGTCTGGCGCCAGATCCGGCCATCGCGGACCACCAGTGTCCCGAATGCGTGCTCCGGTTCTCCGTTCAGATTCATGATCGCCCGGTAGAAGATCGTGTCCTCGGTCTCGACGTACTCCTGGAGTTCGACGAGCGTGGGCTTCACCGAAAGGTAGCCGGTGAAGGTCTCGCGCACGGCGTCGATGCCGACGGAGGCCCCCTCGAAGCGCAGGAGCACGGCGTCGTCGGTGTAGTTCTTCATCACCGCCTCGATGTCCAGGGCGGCCAGCGCCTCCATCTGGCGCACGAAGACCGGGTGCAGCTTGGAGATGTCGTACTGGGGCATGTCGACTCCGTCTCAACTCGTGGCGGTGGGTTGCGAGGTGGGTTCAGCAGGCGGTTCGGCGCAGGCGGCGGCCGCGGTGAGCGGCAGCCGGACGACCATCCGGGTCTCCCCGGGGCGCGAGCGGGCCGTGATCGAGCCGTGGTGGCGCTGGGTCACGATGCGGTAGCTCAGGTGCAGGCCGAGGCCGGTGCCCTTGCCCACGTCCTTGGTGGTGTAGAAGGGTTCGAAGATCCGCGGGAGGGAGTCCTCGGGGATGCCGCGCCCGCTGTCGGCGACCTCCACCACCAGGCACGCGCCCTCGGCCCGCACCCGCAGGGTGAGGGTGCCGGCACCCTCCATGGCCTCGGCCGCGTTGTCGACCAGGTTGGTCCACACCTGGTTCAGCTCGCTCGGATAGCCCGTCAGTTCGGGCAGGCCCGGCTCGTACTCCCGCACGATGGTGATCCCGGAGAGCTTGGAACGCAGCACGACCAGGGTGTTCTCCAGCCCGTCGGGCACCGCGAAGCGCTGCTCGGGCGCCCGGTCGAGATTGGCGTAATCCCGGGTGGCGGCGACCAGTTGCGAGATCCTCGGGCCCGCCGCCCGCAGCTCCGCGGCCAGTGACCGGATCTCCAGCAGGGCCGCCAGGTGGTCCAGGGCGGCGGGCAGCGCCGGCTCGCCGATCCCCTCCACCCGCTCCACCAGCCAGCCCAGTTCCAGCCCGAGGTCCGCGATGCCCGCGCCGAGCAGCCCGGGGCGCTCGGTGCCGGCCTCCTCGGCCCAGTCGGCGACCTCCTCCTCGGCGTCCGCCTGGGCGAGCGGGTCGGTGGTCGCCGGCGGCGGCAGCTTGTCCAGCTCCTCGGCCAGCCGGTCCAGTACGGCGCGCTCCGCGCCCGACGCGGCCGCTCCCCAGGCGTGCGCGCTGCGGGTGAGCCGGTCCAGGGCGGGCGCGAGCTCCTGGGCGGCCCGGGCGACCGCCGCGGCGGGGTTGTTCAGCTCGTGCGCGAGGCCCGCGGCCAGGGTGCCGAGCGCCTCGACGGTGGCCCGCTTGCGGGCCTGGACCTCGGAGGACTTGATCCGCCAGGCCAGCACGGGGATCAGGACGGCCGCGACCCCGTTGCAGCGGGTCAGCATCTCGAAGAACACCGGCTTGGGGTAGGCCACGACGGTGGTCGCGGGCCCGCTCGCGGACGCGGTGGCCACGTACGCGCCGTCGGTGAGCAGCGGCAGCTCGCCGGTGAAGCGGTGGGCGGCCGACGGCTTGCCGTCGTGGTCCTCGGCGGCGGCGCTCTCCTCCTCGGTGGAGTGCCGGGTGAGCACCTCCTCGCGGCCGTCGACGACCTTGGTGACCACCAGCCCGCCCGAGAGCAGGACGTGGAATCCGGTGGCCTCCTCGCCGTCGCGGAAGAGGACCTCCCCGTCGGCGAGGACCCGCGGCTCGGAGACCGAGACCAGCCAGTCGAGCTGCTCCTCGGTGAGCCCGGCGAAGATCTCCAGCCCGCGCAGGCCCGCGCGCAGGTCCGCGCGCAGGCCCGCGCGCAGGCCCGCCCCGCGTTCCGTGCCGTCGTTCATGCCGTACTCCCTTCGGCCCGGATGCGGGCGGCCAGCCGCAGCGTGACGAGCAGGGCCAGCGCGCACACCCCGGCGACGGCGGCCATGAAGCCGACCGAGGTGCGCTGCAGCCCGTGGATGTTGGTCAGCAGTCCGGCGAGGACCGCGGGGACGCTCATCGCGAGGTACGCGAAGACGTACACGGCGGCGGTCAGCTCGCCGCGGTGCTCCGGCTCGGCGAGCGTGCTCAGCGCCCGGAAGGCGCCCAGGAACGCCGCGCCCCAGCCGCTGCCCAGGACCGCCGTGCCCGCCAGGAACACGGCGGCCGAGCGCAGGCCCAGCGCGAGCAGGACCAGCGCGAGCCCGGCCAGCAGCCCGCACAGGCCTAGGACGGCGGTGCGCAGGGCCTCGGTGGAGCCGAGCAGCAGCTGGGCGGCGGTGGCGGCGCCGGCGAGCAGGGCCACGGTGGCCCCGCCGAGGAGGTAGTTGCTGCTGTGCAGCAGTGACAGGGCCAGGTGCGGCCCCAGCGAGAGGTAGAAGCCGCCGACCGACCAGACGGCGACGATGGTGAGCACGAGGACGGCGAACCGGCCGCGCACGGCGGCCGGCACCCTGATCCGGCGGACGGCGAGCTTGCGTCCGCGCCGGGCGTCACGCGGGTCGACGGGCGCGCTCTCCCGCATCCGGACCACCCCGGCCAGGGTGACCGCGAAGGCGGCGGTGAGCAGCAGGTAGCTGAGCACGGTCGGGGCGGGCGCGTACTGGACCAGCAGCCCGGCGCCGATCCCGCCCAGCCCGATCCCCACCGTCGGGCCCGCGCTGTTGACCTGGGCGCCGAGCGCGGGCCGCGAGGGCGGGCTGAGCTCGAGCAGGGCCGCCCCCATCGCCCCGGTGGCCAGGCCGACGGCGAGGCCCTGCACGGCGCGGGCGGCGAGCAGCAGCCCGAGCCCGTCGGCCGCCGCGAACAGGCCCATGGAGACGATCGCCAGGACCAGGCCGGCGCCCAGCACGGGGCGCCGGCCCAGGGTGTCCGAGAGGGACCCGAACAGCAGCAGCCCGAGCAGCACGGTGACCGCGTACAGGGCGAAGACCACCGTGATCATGCCGGAGGACAGGCCCCATCTCTCCTGGTAGAGGACGTAGAGGGCGGAGGGCACGGAAGAGGAGAGCATCAGCAGGACGAGGACGGCGCCCACCACCCAGAAGCCGGAGCCTCCGGGGCCGGCCCCGGCCCCGTTCCGGGTGGCCGGGTGCGGTGGCGCCACCCCTGTGGTCGTCCTGGACAAGTCGGCCACTGCATCAACTCCCCTGGTGGGCGGTCAGGCGAGGGCCTGGTCTGCCCTCTGCAGCGCGCGGGCGGCGAGCACCCCCGCGAGGTGGCCGAGGTACTCGGCCGAGGTGCCGCGCCCGGGGACGAACAGCTCCCTGGGCTCGGCTCGGAAGGCCGCGAGCACGGCCTCGGTCGTGTACGGGCCCCCGCGCAGCCGGTCTTCGACCCCGCGCAGCCGCACCGGGCGGGTGGTGGCCCCGGTGACCGCGATGCGCGGTCCGTCGTGGGTGATCCGTACGGCGGTGGCGCACACCGGGTAGCGGGTCGCCCGGTCGGCGGTCTTCTCGAAGGCGGCGGCCCGCCCCGCGGCGGGTACCAGCAGTGCGGTGACCACGGCCCCGGCCGGCACCCCGGAGTCCGCGAACTCCTCGGCGGGCACGGTCCACCGCCCGCCGGGTCCGGCCAGTTCGACCTCGGCGTCGGCGGCGATGGCCGCGACCGGCAGGTCGGTGGCGCGCCCTCCGGCGGCGAGGTTCCCGCCGGCGGTGCCGAGGTTGCGGACCTGGGGGTCCCCGTTGGCCCGGGCGGCGGCCGCCACTTCCGGGGCCTCGGCGAGGGCGGCGGGGTGGGCGGCCAGCTCGGCGAGCGTGGTCAGCGCACCGATCCGGATCCGGCCGGCCGCGCGCTCGATGCCGCGGAGCTCTTCGAGGTGGCGTACGTCGACGAGCAGCCGGGCGGTGTCCTGTCCGGTGCTCAGCGCGGGCAGCAGGCTCTGGCCGCCGGCCAGCACCCGGGCTCCCCGGGTGCCGCGGAGCAGGGCCAGGGCCTCGCCGAGAGCAACGGGCCGGACGTAGTCGAACTCGGTGAGGATCACTGGGCTTCCCCTCTCAGGCGGCGCCAGACCTTCTCGGGGGTGAGCGGCATGTCGATGTGCCGGACGCCGAGGTCGGACAGGGCGTCGACGACCGCGTTGACGACGGCCGCGGCGGGCGGCACGGTGGCGATCTCGCCGGCGCCCTTCGCGCCCAGCGGGTTGTGCGGGGAGGGCGTGACGGTCTTGCCCAGCGTGAAGAACGGCACGTCCGCGGCGCGCGGCAGGGCGTACTTGGTCAGGTCGGAACTGATGAGCACACCCTGTTCGTCGTACTCGGCGGCCTCCATCAGCGCCTGGCCCAGGCCGTGCGTGATGCTGCCCTCGATCTGCCCGAGGACGATCTTCGGGTTGCCTATGTTGCCGGCGTCGTCGACGGCGGTGTACGCCACGACCGCGGTCTCGCCGGTGAGTTCGTCGACCTCGACGACCGCCACGTGCGTGCCGAAGGGGTAGTTGAAGTCCGGCGGGTCGAAGTGGGTGGTCTCGTCGAGGGCGGGCTCGATCTCGTGCGGCAGCCCCCAGCCGTACCACATGGCCATCGCCAGCTCGGAGAAGGTCTTGGCGTTCTCCTCGTTGCCCTCCTCGTAGACCTTGCCGCCCGCGTAGACGACCTTCTCCTCGGGGACGCCGAGGAAGACCGCCCCGGCCCTGACCAGCTTGGCCTTGATCTTCCGGGCGGTGAGGGCGACGGCGGGCGCGGCCATGCTGTAGGAGCGCGAGCCGTACGTGCCCTGCCCGTACGGGGCCTTGAGCGTGTCCCCCTCGTACACCTGGACCAGGGCCGGGTCGATTTCGAGCTCGTCGGCTGCGACCTGCGCGAAGACCGTGTGGTGGCTCTGGCCGGTGGAGGCCGAGCCGACGGTGACGGTGACCTCGCCGGTGGGGTGGACGCGGATGTTCGCGCTCTCCCAGGTGCCGCCGAGCATGCCCTCCTTGGACATCCGGGTGGAGGGGCCGACCCCGCAGATGGCCACGTAGGTGGCGATGCCCACGCCCAGCCGCTTGCCGCGCGTGCGGGCCTCGGCCTTGCGGGCGGGCATGTCGGCGTAGCCCGACAGCTCCATCGCCTTGTCGAAGTTGGCCTGGTAGTCGCCGGAGTCGTACGTCCAGCCGAGGCCGTTGTCGTAGGGGAACTTCTCCTTCGGCACCAGGTTCTTGCGCCGGACGGCGGCCGGGTCCATGCCGATCTCGGAGGCGTACCGGTCGACGAGCCGCTCCATCAGGAAGGCAGCCTCGGCGCGTCCGCTGCCGCGCTGGGCGCCGAGCGGGACGGTGTTGGTGAACGCGGCGTACACCTCGCAGAAGGAGGCCTGGATGTCGTACATGCCGCTGATGGAGCGGCCCATCAGGGCAGTGGCTACACCGGGGCCGATGGTGGAGGGGTACGCGCCGAGGTTGGCGTAGCTGGTGGCCCACAGGCCGGTGATGCGGCCGTCGCGGGTGCCGGCGAGCACCACGTGCTGGCGGTGGTCGCGCCCCTGGACGGTGGAGTTCATCAGGCCGGTGCGGGTGTCCACCCATTTCACGGGCCGTCCGAGCGCCTTGGAGAGGAGCAGGACCAGCGCCATGTCGGGGTACAGGTACCCCTTGGTGCCGAAGCTGCCGCCGACGGTCGGGGCGATCACCCGGAGCTTGTTGAAGGGGATGCCGAGGACCAGCGCGGAGAGCAGGAAGCGGTGGTTGTGCGGGCCCTGGGTGGAGGCGTACAGCGTGTACTCGCCGGTGGCCGCGTTGTAGTCGCCGACCGCGCCGCGCGGCTCGATGGGGCTGTTGATCGTGCGCTGGTTGACGAGGTCCAGTTCCACCGTGACCTCGGCCTCGGCGATGGCCGCTTCGGCGCGGTCCTTGTCACCGCAGGTCCAGTACGCGTTCAGGTTGCCGGGGACGGCCTCGTGCAGCTGGGGCGCGCCCTCGGCGAGTGCCGCGTCGGCCCGGGTGACCACGGGCAGCGGTTCGTACTCCACGGCGATGGCGGCGAGCGCGGCGGCGGCCTGGCGCGGGGTCTCGGCGACGACCACGGCGATCGGGTCGCCGACGTGCCGGACGGTGTCGCCGGTCAGGACCGGGCGGGCGCCGGGAAGTCCGTAGGGGTGGGGCGGGAAGTGGCTCTCGACCCCGCCGGGGATCCAGATGCAGGGCAGCGGCATGACGTCGGTGAAGTCTGCCGCGGTGGCCACCTTCAGCACCCCGGGCATCTGCTCGGCGGCCTTGGTCTCGATGGAGAGGATCTTCGCGTGGGCCATCGGGCTGCCGAGGATCGCCATGTGGGCGGTGCCGGGCAGGTCGATGTCGGCCACGTACTTCGCCTCGCCGCGCAACAGCTGCGGGTCCTCGCGGCTGTCCAGCGGCCGGCCGAGTACGCCCGATCCCTGCAGGGGTGCCTCCCCCGTCACTGCGGTCATCTCCCTCACACCTCCTTGCCGGAGGCGGAGGCGGACACGGACGCCGGCTCGGGCTCGGCGGGCGCGGAGCCGGCGGCACCGGCGCCGATCTCCTCGGGCACCTCGGTCCGGGCGGCGGCGCAGGCGCGCTGCACGCCGCGGACCACGCTGTGGTAGCCGGTGCAGCGGCACAGGTTGCCGGTGAGCCACTCACGGATCTCGGGCTCGGTGGGCGCCTCGCGGTCCGCGGTGTTTTCGACGAGCTCGCCGAGCGCCATGACCATGCCGGGCGTGCAGAACCCGCACTGGGTGCCGTGCTCCTGGCGCAGGGCTTCCTGGAGGCCGGTGAGTTCGCCGCCCCGCTCGGTGACGCCCTCGATGGTGGTCACCCGGGAGCCGGCGGCCGAGGCGGTGAGGACCAGGCAGCTCTTGACGGACCGGCCGTCGAGCCGGACGACGCAGGAGCCGCACTGGCCGGTGTCGCAGCCGACCTTGGTGCCGGTCAGGCCCAGGCCGTCGCGGAGCCGTTCCACGAGCAGTTCGTTCGGCCGGGCCGAGAACTGCTCGGGTCTTCCGTTCACGTTCAGTGAGAGATCCATGCCTGCGCCTGCGCTTCCGTGAGCGGACGGTTGTAAAGGGGCCCGCCGGGCTGCTGGAGAATTGCCCCGGCGTGCAGCGAACCGGTGTCCACGGGGGCGAATCCGAGATCCGTGATGATTCCCGCGACGATTTCCTTCGCTTTTTCGTCGTCGCCCGCCGTGAAATGGGCCAGGCGCTCGCCCGGCTGTGTGCCGGCGACGGCGAGGGTGGCGAAATGCATGGTGTTCAGGGATTTCACGACCCGGGCGCCGGGATACCACTCGGCGACGAGCTCGCTGGAGGTCCGCCCGCCCAGGTCGAGGGCGGTGCCGGGGCCGCTGAACGCGTTCGTGGCGTCCACCAGCACCCTGTCCTGCAAGAGCTCGGGCGGCAGCAGCCCTTGGACGCTCGCGAAGGGCACCATCAGCACCAGGGGTTCGGCCTGCTCGGCGACCTCGGCGGGGTGCGCCGCCGAGGCCGCCGGGCCCAGTTCGGCCAGCAGCGGGCCGATGGACTGCGGTCCGCGGGCGTTGGCCAATAAGACCTCGTGGCCGGCGGCCACCAGGATCCTTGCGAGGGTGGAGCCGATCCGCCCGGTGCCGATGATGCCTGTGCGCATGTGCCGCTCCTCGTCCTTGTGTTGCGGTGGACCTTCGGGCCGGAAAAGGGGCCCGACAGACAGTGCGTCAGTCCATGCCGATCCAGACCGACTTGGTCTGGGTGTAGCTCTCGAGGGATTCCGGTCCGCATTCGCGGCCGTAGCCGGAGGCCTTGTAGCCGCCGTAGGGCACCGAGGGGTCGTACTGGTTGTAGCAGTTGACCCAGACGGTGCCGGCCTTGATCTGGGAGGCGACGCGGTGGGCGCGCCGCAGGTCCTTGGTGTGGACGCCGGCCGCGAGGCCGTAGGCGCTGTCGTTGGCGATGCGGATGGCGTCTTCCTCGGTGTCGAAGGGGATGATCGACAGCACCGGGCCGAAGATCTCCTCCTGGGCGATGCGCATGGAGTTGTCCACGCCCGTGAAGACGGTCGGCAGGAAGTACAGGCCCTGGCTGGAGGCCCCTTCGGGGGTCCAGCCGGTGCCGCCGGTGCGCAGCACGGCGCCTTCCTTCTCGCCGATCTCGATGTAGGAGCTGACCTTCTCGAACTGGGCGCGGTGGGCCAGCGGCCCGAAGAGGGTCTCGGGGTCGCGCGGGTCGCCGGGCTTGAGGGCGGCGGCCCGGCGGACCAGGCGCTCGACCAGTTCGTCGTGGACGGGGCGCTGGAGCAGCAGCCGGGAGCCGGCGGTGCAGATCTCGCCCTTGTTGTAGTAGATGCCGAAGAAGGCGAGTTCCTCGGCGGCGTCGAGGTCGGCGTCGGCGAAGACGATGTTGGCGGACTTGCCGCCGAGCTCCATCGTGACCTTCTTCAGGGTGCCGGCCGACTTGCGGATGATCGACTGGCCGACCGCGGTGGAGCCGGTGAAGGCGATCTTGTCGATGCCGGGGTGGTCGGTGAGGGTCTCGCCGAGCTCCACCCCGGGTCCGGTGATCACGTTGAGGACCCCGTCCGGGATCTCCGCCTCCTGGAACAGCTCGGCGATCTTCAGGGCGGTGAGCGGGGTGGCCGGGGAGGGCTTGTGGACGACCGTGTTCCCCGCGGCCAGGGCCGGGGCGATCTTCGTCATCGACAGCAGCAGCGGGAAGTTGAAGGGGGTGATGGCACAGACCACGCCGAGCGGCTCGCGCAGGGTGTACGCGAGCTGCCCGCCGGCCGGGGCCCGGGAGGAGCCGTCGACGCGGGTGACGGCGCCGGCGTAGTAGTGCATGAGCTGGGCGGCCATGGGGGCGTCGACCGTGCTGGAGAAGGCGAACGGCTTGCCCATGTCCACCGTCTCCAGCAGGGCGATCTCCTCCAGGTCGCGCTCGATGAGCTCACCGACCCGGTTCAGCCTCAGGGCGCGCTCCTGGGCGGACAGTCTGCTCCAGGGACCCTCCTCGTACGCGGCGCGGGCGGCGGCCACTGCCGCGTCCGCGTCGGCTGCGGTGGCCTGGGCCACCGGCACGATCTCCTGTCCGTCCACGGGACTGATGTCCGGCTCGGTCCGGCCGTCCTGGGCCGGTACCCACGTGCCGCCGATGAACAGCTTCCCGGGGTTGGCCAAGGGCTGGTCGCTGAGCGCGCGCTTGGTCATGGCTGCCTTCCGGTGTCGGATGGGGGGTGTTAGCCCTGGGCGAGCTCCTGCAGGAACGTCTCGGCCAGGGCCTTGGAGGAATACGGGTTCTGGCCCGTGGTGAGCCTGCGGTCGACGACCACGTGCGAGTCCCAGATCGCCTCGGCCTTCTCGTAGCGGGCGCCGAGCCGGGTGAGCTCCGCCTCGAGGATCAGCGGGAGCCGGCCGGCCATGTTGGTGACCAACTCCTCGTCGTGCGAGAACGCGGTCATCCGGTAGCCCTCGAAGGGCCAGCGGCCCTCGCCGTCACGCAGCGCGAGGAGGGCGGTGTGGCCGTGGCAGACCGTGGCGAGGGGTTTGTCCTGGGCGATGGCCCAGCGCAGGACCTGGGCGAGCTCGTCTGATTTGGGCAGGTCTCCGATGGCTCCGTGGCCGCCGCTGACGTAGATGCCGTCGTAGTCGGCGATGTCCTTCTCCTCCAGGGACTCCACGGCGATCGGGTGCTTGAGTTGGGGGGTGTTCTCGATGACTCTCACGTACTCGGCGGCGTTGGCTTCGTCCTCGTCCGGTGAGCCCTGGGGGCGGACGAACCGGAGGTTGCCGGGGTCGATGCTGGTCAGGTCGACCGTGGGCGCCTCGCCCCCGACGGTCGCCACGTCCACGGTGTGGCCCGCGGCCGTGAACAGCTTGTAGGGGACCACGAATTCCTCGGCCCAGAATCCGGAGGGGTGCTGTTCCCCGTCCAGCAGATGGAGGGTTGCCTTGGCCGTCATGACGACGAGAATCTTCATGACTTATTTCTCCTTGTTCAGGAATCGCTGCCGATTCAACACGCCGCTCGGGGGAGGGCGTAAGGGGGGAGCGTCAGGCGCGCGATACTTCGTCACGTGCGTCCAACGCGGCGATGATGGTGCGGAATTCACCGACCAGGGGGTGGTCGGGATGGGCTTCAGCGAATATGCGTTCGCCGTACAGGGCGGCCATTTCCGGTACGTACGGGAGGATTCCGGCCAGGGGGGCGCCGTACACCTCCTCCGCACGCCGGCGGGCCTCGTCCTGGTCGACGCCCGCCGGGGCCATGCTCAGGACCAGCGTCCGCCGGCAGGGCAGCCGCCCGGCGAGGGCGATGGTCTCCTCGACCCCGGAGAGGTCGATGCGATCCGCCCGCGCCATGATCACCAGGACGTCGGCGCTGGCCATGGCCGCCACCGACTCGTTGTTCAACCCGGCGTGGGTGTCCAGGAGCAGGATGTCGAGCGAGTGGTACGCGGCCAGCCGCTCGAAGCCCTCGGGCAGCAGTCCGACGTCGTAGCCGCTCGCCATGATCTCGCGCAGGGCCGCGGTGCCCGTGCGCGCGGGCACCACATAGAGGCCGGGGACCCCGGCCTGCTGGGCCGTGGTCTCGATCTCGCAGCGCCCGAGCAGGTAGTCGGCCAGGGAGGGGCCCGGGCCGAGCCGGAAGAGGAGGTCGAGGGTGGGCGACTGGATGTCGGTGTCGACCACCCCGACCCGGCGCCCCGCGCCCGCGATCAGCAGGGCGAGGTTGGCCAGGACGGACGATTTCCCGGTGCCGCCGCGGTGCGAGTGCACCACGACCGTCCGGGCCATCAGGCCACCGCCGTACGGTCCGCACGGTCCGCACGGTCGGGACGTACCGCGCGGTCTGCAGTCCGGTCGGCATGCGGCCCCCGCGCCGCACGTGGCCGGTGCAGGGCCAGCATGGTGACGTCGTCGTGCTGTTCGGCCGTGCCGGTGTGCTCGCGTACCGCGGTGTCCATACGGTCGACCACCTCACTGCCGCTCGCCGGGGGGCCGGCGAGCAGCTCCAGCATGCGCGCGTCCCCGAGGAAGGTGCCGTCGGGGCAGCGTGCCTCCGGCACCCCGTCGGTGAACACGAAGAGGGTGTCCCCGTGGTTGAGCTGGGCGTACCCGAGGGTGTAGGTGCAGTCGGGCAGCACCCCGACGGCGGGTCCGGTGACGTCCAGGGCGAGCGGTTCGCCTCCGTCGGCGCGCAGCAGCAGCGGCGGGTTGTGGCCCCCGTTGATGTAGACGAGGCTTCCGGTCTGCGGGTCGAGGACCCCGAAGAACAGGGTGGCGAAGTAGCCCTGTCGCAGGTGGTTGCGGGTGAGGTAGCCGTTGGTGGCGGTGACCGCGTTGAGCAGGGGGGTGGCCCCCACCACCGGGATGCGCCGGCTGCCGCCGGCCCGGCCCGCGGCCACGAGGTGCTGCAGTCCGCTGTTCTCCGCGGTGTGCCGCAGCAGCGAGCGGATGAGCGCCATGAACAGGGCCGCGCCGACGCCCTTGTCGCAGACGTCGGCGACGACGAAGGCCAGCCTGCGGCCCCGGGAGATCTCGAAGACGTCGTAGAAGTCCCCGGCGACCTGCCGGGCGGGCCGGAAGCGGACGTCGATCTCCCAGCCGTCGGGCACCGGCAGCGCGTCGGGCAGGAAACCGGCCTGGATCTCCCGGCCGATCTCCAGCTCCTTCTCGTAGCCCATGAGCTCGGCGCGCGCGTCGGCCTCGCGCAGGGTGCGGCCGAGGCCGGCGCGCTCCGTGCAGCTGTGCAGCCGGGCTGCGACGAGGGCGGGCAGGAAGGGCGGGACGAGGTAGTCGTGGCCGAGCCGGACGTGCTCCTCCAGCGCGGCGAAGGCGGTCACCGTCCAGACGACCACGAGGGGCGCCCCGGCCCAGGTGCGCAGCCGGCGCACGGCGAGCCGTACGGCCTCCCCCTCGGTCTCGGCCGGGGCGAGCAGCACATCGGCGACGGGCAGCGCGTCCAGGGGGCCGCTCAGCAGGTCGCGCAGGGTGCGGCCGACGAGCTCCGCGTCCATCCGGCGCAGCGCGTCGAGCAGCTCGAGCGGCGGCGGGTACTCGTCGAGGATGATCACGGTCGTGGAGGGCATGGGTCCGTCCCCTCGGCTGTGACGGTGAGGGTGCTGATGTTGCGGCCGTCCCTGCGTACGTAGCTGAATTCGTCCACGCTGGTCAGTGCCAGGTGAATGCCGAGTCCGCCGATCCGGCGCCGCTCGGGGGGAGTCCCGGGGGCGGGCGGAATGCGGCCTGCGACGGGGTCGAATGCGGGTGCCCGGTCCGCAAGGACGATCTGCACCCGGCCCGGACCGGAGCGGCCCCGGACGGTGATCCGTCCGCGGCCGCCCCGGTAGCCGTGCATCACGATGTTCGTGGCCAGCTCGTCCACGGCCAGCCGGATCCGGTACGAGGCCCTCTTGTCGAGGCCCGCCCGGCCGGCCAGCCGCAGGACGAACGCGGCGATGTCGCCCAGTGCCCCCAGCGTGGCGGGCACCTCCAGCTCGGCGGGCGCCGTCGCCGCTGCGACCGTGTCGTGCAGTGGTTCGGCCATCGGCCTTACTCGTCCGAGAGCACGATGCTGCGGTCGAGACCGGCCGTCCGGATGGTCCGGGAGACGGGCTCGATCGCGCCGACCACCTTGATGGTCACGTGGTCCGCGACCTTCTGCTGGGCGAAGACCAGGGACCGCAGCCCGGCACTGGCCATGTAGCCGACGCCGGCCATCCTGATCTCTACCGTGCCGGTGCCGTGCCCGGCGGCCTTCTCGATGGTCTGGTGGAAGTCCGGCGCCGTCTTGGCGTCCAGCTCGCCCTCCAGCTCGATCACGGTGGTGTCGCCCTCGATGCTCAGGGTCACGGAAAGCGGCATGTCAGGTCTCCTTGTCGGGGTCGGGCGTACGGCCGACCAGGATCACGACCGAGCGCGGACCGATCAGGTACTTGCCTGCGTTGTCCAGTTCGGGCTCTCCGCCCGGGGTGCGGATGTCGTACGGCGCCTCGGCCCCGGTGTCCGCGAACAGGTGCCAGCTGCGCCCGTGGGGCAGCGCGGGCAGCTCCAGGTCGTGCGGCTCCCAGTGCGAGTTCATGGCCACGTAGACCACGTCGTCGTCCGAGGTGCCGCAGCGGGCCACCGCCAGCAGCCGGCTCTCGTCCGACCAGTCGGGCTGCCAGGCCCGCTCGCCGTGCCAGCTGATGTCGGGCAGGCCCAGGCTCTCGCGGATCTGCCCGGTGGGGTGGGAGGTGGAGCGCAGTTCCCGGTGGCGCCCCCGGAACGCGATCATCTCCCTGGTGAACCGGAGCAGTTCGGCGTTGTCGTCGACCTGCGCCCAGTCGAACCAGGAGAGCTCGTTGTCCTGGCAGTAGGTGTTGTTGTTGCCCTGCTGGGTGCGCCCGACCTCGTCGCCGGCCAGCAGCATCGGGATGCCCTGGCTGGTGAGGAGGATGGCCAGGGCGTTCTTCATCTGCCGCAGCCGCAGCGCGTTGACCCCGGGGTCGTCGGTCGGTCCCTCGGCCCCGCAGTTCCAGCTGTTGTTGTCGTTGGCCCCGTCGTTGTTGCCCTCGCCGTTCGCCTCGTTGTGCTTGTCGTTGTACGAGACGAGGTCGGCCAGGGTGAACCCGTCGTGGGCGGTGAGGAAGTTGACCGAGGCGGCGGTGCCGCGGCTCGCGTACAGGTCGGGCGAGCCGGCGATGCGGGTGGCGAGCTCACCGGTCACCCCGGCGTCGCCCTTGACGAACCGGCGGACGGTGTCGCGGTACTTGCCGTTCCACTCGGCCCAGCGGCCGTACGCCGGGAAGTTGCCGACCTCGTAGAGACCGCCCGCGTCCCAGGCCTCGGCGATGAGCTTGGTGTGCCGCAGGACCGGGTCGTAGGCGAGCATCTCCAGCAGCGGCGGGTTGGGCAGCGGGGTGCCGTCCGGGGACCGGCCGAGGATGGCCGCGAGGTCGAAGCGGAAGCCGTCGACGTGGTAGTCGGCGACCCAGTGGCGCAGGCAGTCGAGCACGAAGTTGCGCACGACGGGGTGGTTGCAGTTGACGGTGTTGCCCGTGCCGCTGAAGTTGAAGTAGTACCCCTCGGGCGTGAGCATGTAGTACGTGGCGTTGTCCAGGCCCTTGAAGGAGATCGTGGGGCCCTGCTCGTTGCCCTCGGCGGTGTGGTTGAAGACCACGTCGAGGATGACCTCGATGCCGGCCGCGTGCAGGTCCTTGATCAGGGTACGGAACTCGTCGCCCTGCATCCCGTAGCGTCCGGTGGCCGCGTAGCCGGCCTTCGGCGCGAAGAACGAGACGGTGTTGTAGCCCCAGTAGTCGAAGAGCCGCTCCCCCGTCTCCGGGTTGGTGCGCGGGTTGTCGCTCTCGTCGAACTCGAACACCGGGAGCAGCTCGATGCAGTTGACCCCGAGCTCCTTCAGGTACGGGATCTTCTCCCGCAGCCCGGCGAAGGTGCCGGGGGCGGTGACCTGCGAGGAGGGGTGCCGGGTGAAGCCGCGCACATGGGTCTCGTAGATCACGAGGTCCTCGGCGGGCAGCCCCAGCGGGGTGTCGTCGCCCCAGTCGAAGTCCTGCAGGCAGACGCGGGAGCGGTACTGGTAGCCGCGGCTGCGGTCCGGCTCCACGCCCCACACGTCGCGGCCGGCGATCAGCCGGGCGTAGGGGTCGGAGAGGACCTGGCGGGCGTCGAAGCGGTGCCCCAGGGCGGGGTCGAAGGGCCCGTCGGCCCGGTAGCCGTACTCGATGTTCTCGTGGTCGAGGCCGAAGACCGTCATGGCGAAGACGCTGCCGGTGCGGAACTCCTCGGGGAATTCCAGCTCGGCCATCGGCTCGGGTTCTCCGCGCTTGTAGATGACCAGGGTCATGGAGGTGGCCTGGTCGGAGTAGACGGAGAAGCTGACCCCGCCGGGGACCACGTTGGCCCCGAACGGGAAGGGCTTGCCTGCGCGGACGCGGTACCCGCCCACCTCGTGGGTCGGGTACGCGTCCACCCGCAGGACTTGCTCGGGTGCGGACTCGGTCATCGGGCGACCGCGCTCTTCACTGCGGCCCTGCCCCTGGCCTTCGCCTTGGCCTCGGCCTCGGCGGCCTCCCCGGTCTCGAAGAAGTCGAGGAAGCCGGTGGCCGACATCACGAACCGGACCTCCTCGCTCACCCCGTAGAGGGTGACGGCGACACCGGCGTGCTGGGCCTCTCGGTAGACGACCAGCAGCGTGCGCAGGCCCGCGCTGGAGACGTACGTGACGGCCGTCAGGTCGATGCGCAGCGGCCGGCCCTCGCGGACCACCGGCAGCAGCGTGGCGAGCAGCTGCGGCGAGGTCTCGCTGTTGATCTCGCCGGTGGCGACGACCACGGTGGCCGTCTTGTTCCGGCGTTCCTTCACGTTGAGAGTCATTGCTTGCTTTCCCCTTCTGTCGGGGCGCCCCCCGTTGAGCGCTATGACGTCACCGGCCGGAGCCGGACCTTGACCTTGACCCGCCCCTGGACGTCGGGGAGCCGGACGGTGAGGCCGTCGGCGTCGAAGTCCCGGTACGGCTTCTCGTCGATCTCGACGGACGCGATCCGCACCGAGCCCGCGGGCAGCAGGTCGGGCGAGACGCGCAGCACGCGTTCGGGCAGGTTGGTCGGGTCGGGCTTGAAGTGGAAGTCCATCTCGCGGCCGTTGATGAGCAGGTTGTTGTAGACGGCGGCCAGGTAGCACAGCTCCGCCGAGTGGTACATGGACATCGAGTGGCTGCCCTTGAGCCGCTCGGTGCCGAGCAGGTACGGCATCCCGCTGGCCAGCACGTTGAAGTAGACGGCTCCCTCGTCGTGGTCGAGGAAGAAGGTGTTGTAGAAGGCCTCGGCCTGGCGGGCCTCCTTCAGGAAGTCCGCGCCGCCGACGGTGCCGCCCAGGATGAGGTAGGCGAGGATCGCCTGCTCCTGCTGCCACCAGGCCTTGCGGTCGTGCCAGGCGAAACGGTACGCCTCCTGGTCGCCCTCCTTCACCCGCTCGACCACGTCGTACCAGCCGCCGCGCTGCCGGTCGGAGCCGACCGGCGGCATGATCTCGCCGATCTTCTTCGCCAGGTCGGAGTAGGCCGGCTTGGCCTTCAGCGAGTTCATCCGCATCAGGTTCCAGGCGATCTTCAGGTTGTGGCCGACGACCGCGCGGTTCTGCTGCCAGCTGTGCCCGGTGTCGTGGGACCAGTCGCGGAAGAAGCGCTCCTGGACGAACGGGCTGTTCTTGTAGTCCGGGAACTTGTCCGCGATGGTGTCGAACGTGTACTCGAGGAAGTCGGCGTAGCGCTGCTCGCCCGTCGCCAGGTACAGGTTGATCAGGTAGGCGGGCGCGTGGTCGCCGACGGAGTTCCAGTTCTTGCGCTCGGCGTTCTCCCCGAGGGACTCGTGGTCCGGGCTGAACAGGATCGGGTCGATGTGCGAGTAGTAGCCGCCCTGCTCGCGGTCGAGGAAGAACTTGTCGAACAGCCGGATGGTGGCGTCGGCGTCGTTCTTGATCCGGATGTCGCCGGTGATCCGGTAGGTCTGGATCGGGCCGGCGAGGGCGTAGATCTGCTCGTACATCGGGATCGCGTCGTAGTCGTCGGAGAACTCCGAGGTGAACAGCTTGCGCTCGCTGTCGCCGTCGACGCTGATGCCGTGGTACCAGTAGACGACGTCCTCTTCGCTGTCGACGACCCGCATGTGCTTGCGCAGGTACTCGGTGCCGCGCTCGGCGACCTCCAGGTACTCGTCCTTGCCGGTCAGCAGGTAGGCCGAGGCCATGCCGTAGACGAGGCGGGAGATGGTGTCGGTCTCCTGGACGTGGCTGGCCGTCTTGTCGCCGCCGAGACGGATCTCGGTGCGGTACTCGGTGAAGTCCACGGGTCCGTCGCCGAACTGGGCGCGCCGGTAGAAGTCGGCGAGGGACTCGATCTGCCTGACCCACCAGCCGGCTTCCTCGAAGCGGTAGTCCTCCGCGCCGCGGCCCAGGAAGACCAGGCGCTTGGCGTCGAAGCGGCCGCCGTGCTCGGGGTAGTGGACTCCGTAGACGAAGAGGAAGCGGCCCGGGGAGAGCATCTCGTCGATGTGCCCGGAGGCGTCGATGTAGGGCTCGTCGAGGTTGCGGACCAGCTCGGCGCTGGGCCCGGAGGCGAGGGAGACGTCGAACTCACGGCCGTCGGCGGTCTTCAGCCGCAGCAGGCGGGCCTCGGAGTCGAAGCGTCCGACATAGCCCGCGATGGTGTCGGAGAAGGAGAAGCTCACGGCGTCCGCCATGTCATGCACCGTCCTTGTCGTGAGAGCGGTCGTCCTCGAATCCCTGACTGACCTCGACGATCACCCCGTCGGGATCGCGGACCCACACGGTCCGCCAGCCGCAGATGAAGTCGTCGAAGTCCAGCGGCCCCAGGGTCACTTCTGCCGCGTCGCCCAGCCCGGCCAGGAAGGCGTCGACGCTGTCGGTCTGAAAGGCCAGGTGGCGCATCCGCCCCGGGGCCGCCGGCCCGTCGTCGTGCGCCGGGCGGGCCGGTTCGGCTTCCGAGGCGAAGAGCTCCAGGTACGCGTCCCCCTTGCGCAGGAACACGATCTGCGACTCGCCGAGGTCGACGACGCGGGCGCGGGTGAAGCCGAAGTGGCGGGTGTAGAACTCCTCCGTGGTCTTCTGGTCCCGGCAGTTCAGGCCCACGTGCGACCAGACCATGCGCTGCATCAGTCCGCCCTCCGCCCCCGCCCGGCCGCGAGCAGCTCGATGATCCGGCGGGCGAAGAGGTGGTGGTGGGCGCCGGTGCGGCCGGTGACCAGGTCGCCGTCGACCACCACGTCCTCGTCGACGTACTGCGCGCCCATGTTGCGCACGTCGCCGATCAGGTTGTTGTGGCAGACCACCTTGCGGCCGCGGACCTTGCCCGGGATGGAGGAGGCCAGCCACATGCCGTGGCAGATGATCCCCTTCAGGACCGTCGGCTCCTCGAACGCCCGGCGCAGCAGCTCCGTCGCCGGCGCGAGGACGTCGACGTCCTCGGTGTAGCGCAGCCGGTCGGCGACCATGCCCGAGGGCACGACGATCGCCGCGTACCGGCGCAGCTCCTCGTCGTCGAGCCCCTCCAGGGACTTCGAGACGGTGAACGGCGCCCGGTACTCGTGGCCGCTGAAGGTGAGGGAGTCGTTGCCCCACAGCCGGGTCAGGAAGTCGACCTCGGCGCCCTCCTCGGCGAACCGGCGCTGGTAGTAGAAGATCTCCGGCTCGTAGAAGTCGCTCTCGACCAGGACCGCGATGCGGGTCCCGGTGAGTGCGCCCTCGCGCAGCACGGTGTCAGACACGGCTGGCCCCCTTGAGGAAGTCCGCGGCGCGCTCGGCGATCATCGCGATCGCGGTGTGGCAGTTGCCCGACGGCACCGCCGGCATCACGCTGGCGTCGACCACGCGCAGGTTGCGCACGCCGTGCACGCGCAGCTCGGGGTCGACCACGGCGAGGTCGTCGATGCCCATCCGGCAGGAGCCGGACTGGTGGTGGTAGCTCTCCGACTTCTGCTTCACGAACGTGCGCAGCTCGTCGTCGGTGGCCAGGCCCGGGCCGGGCTGGAGCTCCTGCTTGTACCAGGGCGAGAACGCCGAGGTCGCGAAGATCTCCCGGGCCAGCTTCACGCCCTGGACCATCCGCTCCAGGTCCCACCGGTCGCCCAGGTAGTTCGGGTTGATCAGCGGGTGGGCCAGCGGGTCGGCGCTCGCGAGGCGGATCCAGCCGCGGGAGACGGGCCGTACGACGCCCGGCAGGATCGACACCGTGTTCGGGTGGTCCTTGCCGACGATCACGTCGAACGGCACGTGCACGAACGCGATCTGCAGGTCCGGTGCGGGCAGCCCGGGGCGTGAGGAGAGGAACAGCGCGCTCTCCGACAGGTTCTGCGCCGGCGGCGGCAGCTCCTGGGTCACCTCCGCCATCAGCCCGGTCAGCACGTGGTTGTGGAAGTTCTCGCCGACGCCGGGCACGGCCGCGGTGACGGCGATGCCGTGCGCCCGCAGGTGCTCCGGGTGGCCGATGCCGGAGAGCAGCAGCAGCTTCGGGGACTCGATCGCCCCGGCCGCCACGATCACCTCCCGGCGGGCCCGTACGGTGTGCAGCCCGGGCCCGGCGGCGGTGCTGTGCCCGTCCGCGACCGTCCGGCCGGGGAAGGGGGCGGGCGGGGCGAGCTGGGCGTATTCGACGCCCGTGCAGGTGTCCCCGTCGAAGAGGAGCCGGGTGCTCTGGGCGCTGGTGCGCAGCGTCAGGTTCGGGCGGGTCAGCGCCGGCTCCAGGTAGGCGGCGAGGGTGCCCTGGCGGCGTCCGTCGGCCACGTCGATGTGGTGCCAGCCGGTGCCGAACAGGCCGCGCCGCGGGCCGTCGGTGTTGAAGTCGGCGATCTCCTGGTGGCCCAGCTCCACGGCCGCGTCGATGAAGGCCCGCGACACCGGGTTGGGCCCGTGCCGCCCCGCGTGGGTGATGCGCTGCGGACCCTTCGTGCCGGTGGTGGGGGCGGTTGCGTCCTCCTGCCCCTCCAGCAGTGCGAAGTACGGCAGCACGTCCTCGTACGCCCAGCCCGCCGCGCCCTGGTAGGCCCAGTTGTCGAAGTCCGAGGCGTGGCCCCGGATGTGCATCATGATGTACAGGTTGCTGCTGCCGCCGGGCGCCTTCCCGCGCGGCTCGTACGTCCGCCGGCCGTCCAGGCCGGGCTGCGGGACGGAGGTGTAGCCCCAGTCGACGGGCCCGCCCAGCAGCTTGTACCAGGACGAGGGGTCGTCCACCTCGGGCGGGATCCGGTTGCCCCCGGCCTCCAGCACCAGGACGGTGACGTCCGGGTCCTCGCTCAGGCGGTTCGCCAGGACGCTGCCGGCCGTGCCGGAGCCGACGATGACGTAGTCGTACTCATCCGCGGCCATCACGTCTCCCCCTCATCCCCGGCTCAGCACCTGGAAGGGGACGGTGTCGTGGTAGTTCGCCATGTAGGCGATCTTTCCGTCCACGATCCGGAAGAAGTTCATGACCTCGGCCTCGATCGCCTCGCCCGAGGCGCTGACGGCGCTGAGGTGGGAGACCGCCGCGGCCTTCTCCCCGTCGACGAGGAAGTGCACGGGCTCGTTCCGGAAGACCCGGTACATGGTGCCCATGCCCTTCATCATCGAGCGGAGCGTCTCCAGGCCCTCGATGTGCCCGGCCAGCTGCTCGTCCATGACCTGGTCGTCGGCGAACAGGTCGCACCAGCGGTCCCAGTCCCCCGCGTTCGCATACTCGTAGTACTTCTGAAGGATCTGTCGTGCGTCCACAGCGCTCATCGCGCTCCTCCCCCTATCGGTCCCGGCGGGTTCCGTCCGGCGCGAACGGCGCCCAGAACTGGCTGAAGGCGCTGGCCGAGTCCCCGAAGAGGCCGTCGTGGCCCTCGACGATCCGGCCGCCCCGCCACTTCATGAAGTGGAAGACCGGGTAGTCCATCCGCTCGTACGGGGACGTGCTCGCCGGGTCGGCGCCGTCCCGCACGGCGGTGTTGCGGCACACGTCGGCGCTGCAGTCCTCGCCGACCATGACCGCCTCGATGTCCATCCGGAAGGTGCCGCCCGTGAGCTTGTGGGTCTGCCCCATCAGCTCCAGGAAGGCGTCGAGGCCCTCGTACCGGCCGGCCAGCGGGTGGTTGCCCGGCACCAGCCAGCGCAGGTCCTGCGCGTAGTACTCCAGGATGCGGGCCCGGTCCCCGGAGCCGAGGGCGCGGTAGGCCGCCTCCACGCGCTCCCGTGTCACTTCGGTCATGGTCTCGTCGCTCCTTGCTCGTCCGCCCTCGTGCGGAGCCGTCTCACGGGCAGCCGTCTCGCAGGCAGCCGTCTCACAGGGACCCGGAACCGGGCATCGGGGCCAGCTCGTTGACGGTGTACTGCTTGATCAGCGGGCCGTCCGGGCCGGCCACGACCGTCCAGGTCTGGTCGGCGTCGAAACCGAGCCACTGGCTGCGCGCGGCCGGCGGGTCCCAGATCTTCGCCTGCCAGTTGACGAGGACCCGGACGACGGCCCGGTCGCCCTCGATGACCGGCTCCACCTTGGTGACGGTGTGCACCTCGTCGAAGAACCGGTTGGTGACCGCCTCGTACCAGCGGCCGAAGCCCTCCCGGCCGAGGAAGGTGTCCTCGGGGACCTTGAACTCCAGGTCCTCGGTGATCAGGGCGAGCACCTGGCCGGCCGGCACGTGCCGGTCCAGCGCCGCGTACCAGTTCTCGGCGAACGTGCGGATCGCGTCCTCGGTGAGCTGCCGCTCGGCGGGCATGCGGTCTCCTCCTGTCCGTGTGCTGGGTGACTGCTCTGGTCGGATCAGATGTGGACGTCGACGAGGAACGGACCGGGGTGCTCCAGCATCCGGCCCACCGCGGCGACCGCCTCGTCCGGCTTCTCCACCCGCATCCCGTCGGCGCCGAGCGACCGGGCCAGGCCCGCGAAGTCGATCTCCGGACGGGACAGGTCGAAGGAGCCCGGGAAGCCGTGCTCGGGGATGTCCCGCTCCCGCCAGTACTGGGCGATGTTGTCGTCCAGCAGCCGGTACTTGCGGTTGTTGCACACCACGAACTTGGCGTCGACGCCGTGCCGCACCGCGGTCCACAGCGCCTGGTACGTGTACATCGCCCCGCCGTCGCCCGCGAAGCCGACGACGAGGCGGTCCGGGCGGGCCAGCTTGATGCCGACCGCACCGGGGAAGCCCACGCCCAGCGAGCCGCCGCGGGTCAGGTGGTAGTCGCCCGGCCGCTCCGGCGGCAGGTACCGGGTCACCAGCGGAGAGGTGGTCAGCGCCTCGTCGAAGACGATCAGGTCCCCGCCGGTGCGCTCGGCCAGCGTCCGCAGGAAGACCGCCATCGGCGTGCCGTCGTCCTGCGCCTCGCCGGAGCGAGCCGCCAGGGCCCGCTCCCGGCTTCGGGCGTCCAGCCGGGCGGCCGCGGCCGCCCGCTGCTGCGGGTTCAGCCGCACCTCCAGTACGCCGGCCAGCGCGCGCAGCGCGTACCGCGGGTCGGCGGCCAGCCCCAGGTCGACCGGGTGGTTCTTGGCGATCTCGTAGGCGTTCAGGTCGATGTGGACGACCTTGGCGCCCGCCCGGAAGGGGCTGTCCAGCTCGGGGAACACCTCCGGGAAGACGTACGTGCCCACGATCAGCACGCCGTCCGCCCCGGCGACGAGCTCCTTGCTGTGCGGGCCGAACATGTGGCCCGTCTGGCCTCGGCGCAGCGGGTGCGAGGCCGCGATGTTCACCTCCGAGGAGTCCACCTCGTACACGTCCGCGCCCAGCAGCTCGGCGACGGCCGCGAGTTCGCGCTGCGCCCCGGAGAGCGCCACCCCGTCGCCGACCAGGACCACGGGCCGCTCCGCGGAGGCGAGCAGCTCCGCCGCGCGCCCCACCGAGGCCGGGGAGGGCGCGACGTCCGTGAGCGGGACGGCGGCGGGCAGGACCGGCTCGGAGTTGAGCTCGTCCAGCACGTCCATCGGCAGCGCCACGAACACCGGGCCGCGCGGAGGCGTCAGGGCGATCTTCACCGCCCGGCGCACGGTGCGCAGCACCGACCGCGGGTCGGTGACCCGGGTCGCGTACTTGGTGACCGGCCGGGCCAGCGCCACCAGGTCGCAGGCCATCTGCGCGTCCATGGCGTCGTAGCGGACCCCGGCGTCGCCGGCGACCACGACCAGCGGGGTGTGGCCGCGCAGCGACTGGTAGAGCATGCCGATGCCGTTGCCCAGGCCCACGCCGGAGTGCAGCTGGAGCAGGGCCGCGCCACCGGTGGCCCGGGCGTAGCCGTCGGCGATGCCGGCGGCCACGGTTTCCTGGAGGGCGAGGACGTAACGGAAGTCCTCCGCAGCGTCGACCGCGTCGAGGAATCCCTGCTCCACGGTCCCCGGATTTCCGAACATCACCGTCAGGCCGTCGGCCTTGAACTGCTCGATCAGCCTTTCCCGTCCGGGAGTGGCTCCCATGAATTCCCCTTCTTTCCCGAAGAGTTTCCGGAGATTCCCGGTTCACCACCCGTAGCGGGTGAGGCCTTCCTCCAGGACTTCCACGATCTTCTGCCCCGTGAGATACGAGTCGGGGGTGGACCGGCCCGTCACGAACGGGTAGTCGACGATCACCGACAGCGGGTGCCCGAAATTGCCGTGGTACGCCCCGCGCGGGCCGGTCGCATCGCGCAGGATGTACTCCAGCGGGTACGGCGGCGGACCCATGTTGAAGTCGGTGCCGAGGAACCCGGTGCCGTCCTTGTAGTCGTACTCCTTGCAGTGCCCGGTCACGTGCTTGCCCCAGATGATGCTGCGGCGGTCGCCCCAGTCGCGGGCGAAGGCCAGGCAGGCGACCCCGTAGCACTCGGCCGCCACGACCTTGCCGGCGTTCTTGAAGGCCAGGATCAGGGCGTGCACCCGCTCGTTGTTGGCGAGGTCCACGATGGGGCCGCTGCCGCCGACGATGAGGATCGCGTCGTAGTCGGCGATGTCCGACTCGAGCTTCTCCAGGTCGCGGTGGTACTGCTCCAGCTTGCGCAGGTAGCCCTCGTCGCTCGTGTACGGGCGCTCGGGCACCCAGGCCTCGATGTCGAGCGGCGAGTCCAGCCGGCTCGACTGCTCGAACTCGCGGCCCAGCCGGGCGTTCTCCTCGGTGGTGACCGAGCGGCCCAGCGGGGGGTCGATGAAGTCCGCGTCGAGGCTCGGCGGAAGTGCGTGCGCGCGCTTTCCGGTCGGCGTGGCGAATACGACCTCGTAGCCGCGCTCGTCGAACTTCGACACCGGCCCTATCAGTTCCTCGGCCCAGTAACCGTGTTCGGAGACAATGACCAGAATCTTTCTGCTCACGGATTCCTCCAGGCGCCGCCTGTTGTCGTTTGCGTCCACCACACTGCTTGTGCGCGGCTCGAGCGTCAAAGCGCCCGTGTGCGACTTCGTGAGGTAGAACGGCTCCTTCTCGGGCCACCTCACCTAGTCGCCCGCGGACGTCACGAAGTAGCCGCGGGACTTCCTGACCTCGGCCGAATCGCTGAACCATTCGCGTACCTCCCGCCTATGGTCTGGACGCGCCGTGAACCACGGGCGCGCGGAGGACGATCGCGCGCAGACGAGGAGAGGGACGGGGACGATGACGGACCTGTTGTGCACACATCTCGATCAGATACGCCCGGTGGAGCCGGGCACCGAGGGCTGCGAGGAGTGCCTCGCCCTCGGCGACACCTGGGTGCACCTGCGGATGTGCCTGTCCTGCGGGCACGTCGGATGCTGCGACTCCTCCAAGAACCGCCACGCCACCCGGCACTTCCGCACCACCGACCACCCGATCGCGGCCTCGCACGAGCCCGGTGAGACGTGGGCCTGGTGCTATGCCGACAAGCTGATGCTGGAAGCGGCATGAGCGCGGCCCCCGAGAGCGCCTCCGCCGGCGCCGCGACGGCCACCGCCACGACGGCCACCGCCGCGGGCACCCCTGCTGCCACGGCCGCCACCACCGGCGCGGCCACTGCCGAGCGCCCGGAGAGCCGCAAGCCCGTCATCCTGGCCGTGGACGACGACCCGCAGGTGCTGCGGGCCGTCCGCCGGGACCTGCGCAGCGCCTACGGCGACCGCTACCGGGTGCTCGGCGCCTCCTCGGCCGCCGACGCCCTGAAGATCCTCGACTCCCTCGACGAGCGCGGCCACGACCCGGCGCTGTTCCTCGTGGACCAGCGGATGCCCGACGTCACCGGCGTCGAGTTCCTCCTCGAGGCCGTCAGCCGCTTCCCCGACGCCCGCCGCGTGCTGCTCACGGCGTACGCGGAGACCGACGCGGCGATCACGGCCATCAACCGGGTCCGGCTGGACTACTACCTGCTCAAGCCGTGGGACCCGCCCCACGAGCGGCTCTTCCCGGTCCTGGACGACCTGCTGTCCGACTGGCTGGCCACCTACCGGCCCGCCTACGACGGCATCATCGTCGCCGGCCACCTCGTCTCCCCCGGCACCCACGCCGTCCGCGACTTCTTCACCCGCAACGGCCAGCCGTTCCGCTTCCTCAACGTCGAACGGGACCCCGAGGCCCTCACCCTCATCGCGGCCCAGCCCGACGCCGCGCTGCCCCTCGTCCGCTTCCCGGACGGATCGGTGCTCTCCGCCCCCACCGACACCGAGCTCGCCCAGCGCCTGGGCCTGGCCACCACCGCCTCCCGCCCGCACTACGAGTGCGTGATCGTCGGAGCCGGTCCCGCGGGCCTGGCGGCCGGTGTGTACGCGGCCTCCGAGGGCCTGTCCACGCTGATGCTGGACTCGCGCGCCCCCGGCGGGCAGGCCGGCACCTCCAGCCTGATCGAGAACTACCTGGGCTTCCCCTCCGGCCTCTCCGGCGGGGACCTCACCCGCCGGGCCACCATCCAGGCCTCCCGGTTCGGCGCCGAGATCCTGCACCCGGTGGAGGTCGTCTCGCTGACCCGCGACGACCCGGCGAAGATCCTGACGCTGGCGGACGGCACGGAGATCAGCGCCGAGACGGTACTGCTGGCCACGGGGGTCTCGTACAACCGCCTCCAGGCACCGGGCGCCGAGCGCTTCGAGGGGGCCGGCCTGTACTACGGCGCCGCCACCACGGAGAGCTCGGCCTGCATCTCGCAGCACGTCTACATCGTGGGCGGCGCGAACTCGGCCGGGCAGGCGGCGGTGCACTTCGCCAAGTACGCGGCCAGGGTCACGGTGCTGGTCCGCGCGGAGTCGCTGGACGCCAGCATGTCCCGCTACCTGATCGACGAGATCGAGCGCACCCCGAACATCGAGGTGAAGGTCCGCACGACCGTGGTCGCCCTCGACGGCGGCGAGCACCTGGAACGGCTCACCCTGCACAACGCCGACACCGGCGAGGACACGGAGGTCCCGGCCCGTTTCATGTTCACCTTCATCGGCGCCCGCCCGCACACGGACTGGCTGTCGGGCGTGGTCGAGCGCGACGAGTACGGCTTCGTCCT
Source organism: Streptomyces sp. NPDC046876 (assembly GCF_040645035.1). Taxonomy (NCBI): domain Bacteria; kingdom Bacillati; phylum Actinomycetota; class Actinomycetes; order Kitasatosporales; family Streptomycetaceae; genus Streptomyces; species Streptomyces sp. NPDC046876. The sequence goes on from NZ_JBEYXK010000044.1 coordinate 49,387, forward strand.
GACCGGCTCCGACCTGATCGCCAACGGCGGTGAACTGCCCGCGGAATGGAGCCTGGAGCGCGCCCCGTACCCGCTGGAGACCAGCGTCCCGGGCGTCTTCGCGGCGGGCGACGTCCGCGCCCACTCGGTCAAGCGGGTCGCGTCGGGCGTGGGAGAGGGGGCGATGGCGGTCTCGCTGATCCACCGGTACCGCTCGATGGGCTGAGCCACCGGTATCGGTCGACGGGCTGAGTCGGCACGGCTCGATGGGCCGAGAGCGAACGCAGCCCAGAGCGAACGCGGATTGCTTGCGATCAAGCTGCGAACGGATGCAACGTTGATTACATGATTACATCCGAGCAGAGCGAGCAGCTGCGCACCTGGTTCGCGGACCGCCTCCCGGTGGACGTCTACGAGTCCCTGGTCGAGGTGGCGGTCGACCGCGAGGAGATCACGGTCGTCGGCACCCTCCCGGCCAACGAGTCCGTCAAGGCGTTCCGCGAACGCACCCGCGAACAGCGCATCGAGGTGGCCCGTCAGGCGGAGGAGCTCTACCGCCGCAAGGTCGCGTGGGCCGTCCAGTCCGGGGACGACCGCATCCTGTTCACCCACCTGGCGGTACCGGTGATGACGCGCCTGCGCCAGCCGGAACGCCAGGTCCTCGACACCCTGGTCGAGGGCGGTGTGGCCCGCAGCCGGGCCGACGCCCTCGCCTGGTGCGTACGCCTGGTCGGCCGCAACACGGACGAGTGGCTGACCGAGCTGCGCGACTCCCTGGCCAAGGTCCGCACGGTGCGGGAGGAGGGCCCCGACCGTACGGACTCCCAGAAGTCTGCGTCGGAATGACGAAAGGGCCCCACGTCGGGGCATGATCGCGCCAGGCTTGGCCGCGACCGACGCCTGACTCAGGGAGAGGCACGCAGCATGACCACCACCGTCGAATACATCCGCTACCGGATCGCCTTGGACGACCAGCAGGCCTTCGAGGAGTCGTACCGGCAGGCCGCGGAGGCCCTGGCCGCCTCGCCCGAGTGCATCGACTACGAGCTGGCCCGCTGCGAGGAGGAGAACGACCGCGAGCACTACGTCCTCCGCATCCGCTGGACCTCGGTCGACGCCCACCTGAACGGCTTCCGCAAGGGTGAGCACTTCCCGGCCTTCTTCAGCGCGATCCGCCCCTACGTCACGGCCATCGAGGAGATGCAGCACTACCGCGTCACCGACGTGGCCGGCCCCGGAAAGGCCGCACCCCAGTCATGAGCAGCAGCACCACACCCGGAACCACTCCGACCATCTACGAGTGGATGGGCGGAGCCGAGGCTATGCACCGCCTCACGGTCGCGTTCTACGACCACGCCCTGCAGGACGAGATCCTGGCCCCCGTCTTCGCGGGCATGGACAAGGAGCATCCCCGGCACGTCGCGGTCTGGCTGTCGGAGGTCTTCGGCGGACCGGCCGACTACACCGCCCACCACGGCGGCCACCAGCACATGGCCACCAAGCACCTGGGCCGGGGCATCACCGAGGAGCAGCGCCGCCGCTGGGTGGACCTGCTCATGGACACGGCCGACGAGGTCGGCCTGCCCACCGACCCCGAATTCCGCGCGGTCTTCGCGTACTACATCGAGTGGGGCACCCGGATGGCCCTGATCTACTCGGGGCCCAACCCGCCCCCGGTCGACGCGGCCAAGATCCCGATCTGGTCCTGGGGCCAGACCCCTCCGTGGATCCCGAAGAGCTGACCTGTCGAACGGCGGCAGCGGCACGACGCACTGCTGTACGGCTGCACGGGCTGCACGGCTCGAAACGGCCGTGCGGAAGAACGGCCCCGTGACGGGGGCGGGGGAACGGCCCCGCCCCCGTCACGGCGCGTCGGCGAGCAGTACCTCCAGGGCCCCGTCCTCGGCCTCCCGCCAGTACGCCACGGCCTCCTGGAGCACCTCCCGCAGCGTCTCCCAGTCGGCGGGCCGCGCCGCGGCGTAGCCCCGCCACGAGGTCACGGCGAGCAGCCGGCCCGGCGCCGGCGGCAGCCACGACAGGTCGATCAGCGCGTCGGCCAGCGCGTCCCAGTTCCGCCCGAACCAGTCGGGCAGCCGCAGCGCCGCCTCCCAGCGGCGCATCAGCCCGGCCTTGTCGCGTACGCCGTCGAGATCGACCCGTACGGTCGCCCAGCCGGCCAGCTCGGCGGCGGCCAGGGCCGGGGCGAGCGGCTGCGGATCGAGGGTCATCGCAGCACCGCCTTGAAGCTGTCGTAGTGGTCGTCGGTGTAGTAGAACTCCCCGCCCTGGCCGGTCACGATCCGCCGGGCCCCGCGGTCGCGCTCCCCCGGCGTCTTCACCGTGAACTCGTGGTAGTAGCCGCGCTTCTGCTGCGGCAGCGCCTTCTCGAAGTTCCCGAACACGGTCCCGTCCTGCCGGTAGGGGTACGGCCCGCCCTTGTCGATGAGCTTCAGCACCTCGCGCGCCTGCGGCGGCAGCGCGTCGGCCCGTACGGTCGCCATGCCCTTCGCCCAGGCGGGCGCGGACACCGGCGCGGACGGGAGCGCGGACGGGGAGGTTCCCCCGGACCGGGCCCCGGAGCCGCCACAGCCGCCGGCCGTCGCGACCAGTGCGACGCAGAGGAACACCGCCCCGAGCAGGCGCAGCAGCAACCGGGCCCGGGGTGCGTTCCGCACGATCATGCACCGATCGTGCCAAACATCCGATACGCCGGCGAATCACACGGCCGAGGGACCGGCAGCGATCCCGGTCACTCGTCCGGGTCGGCGCGGTCCAGCGCGGGCCGCAGACCGGGCTCCGACTCGGTCAGCAGATAGTCCGCCACCGCCGTGTCCGTGACCAGGCTGGTGACCAGGCCCGAGCGCAGCACCGCGCCGATCGCCGCCGCCTTGCGCAGCCCGCCCGCGATCGCCACGACCTCCGGGATGCGGCGCAGCCGGTCCGCCTCGACGGTGATGCAGCGCTCGCCGAGGTCCCGCCCGACCCGGCGGCCGTCCTTGTCGAAGAGGTGCGCGGACATCTCGGCCGCGACGCCGAGCGAGGCGTAGTGCGCCCGCTCCTCGTCGGTCAGCATGTCGTGGACGGTGGAGATACCCGGCTCCCAGGAGCCGATGGACACCGCCGCGACGGTCACCTTGTCGAAGTACTCGAAGGCCCGCGCGATCCCGGTCTGGTTGCGCAGCGCGGCCGCGGTGGCCGGGTCGGGCAGCAGCATCGGGGCGTAGATGGGGTGCGCGTCGCCGCCCGAGACCTGTGCGGCGCGGCGCACGGCCTCCACCGAGCCGCGCTCGGCGGTGCCGGCGTCGTACACGCCGGTCAGCTGCACGACGGTGCACTGCGGGAGCCGGTGCAGCGAGGCGGCCATGTGGATGGTGGACCGCCCCCAGGCCAGGCCGAGCACGTCGCCCTCGCTGACGAGCTCGCCGAGGAGGTCGGCCGCGACCGCGCCGAGGTTCTCCGGGTCCGGGGCGTCCTCGCTCGTGTCGGCGGGGGACTCGACGACGACCGCGTGCCGCAGCCCGTACCGGGCGCGGAGCGCGTCGGAGCGCTCCGCGTCCAGCTCGGCCGGCACCCGGATCTCGATCCGCACGAGGTCGCGCTCGAGGGCGGTCTCCAGGACCCGGGCCACCTTGAAGCGGCTCACGCCGAACTCCTCGGCGATCTGGATCTTGGACTTGCCCTCCAGGTAGAAGCGGCGGGCCATGGCCGCCGCCTGCACCAGCTCCGCGGGTCCCATCCGCAGGGCTGACCGTCCCGCCGACATTGCCGACACCGCGCTCTCCTCACTGCTACTGCTGTTCACACTCTCGACTCGTCGTTCATCCTGTCAGATCCAACGGCCGTTGATCAGCCTGGACAGCTGCCGTTCACCGACCTGTCCTCCAAGCCTCGTCTGGCGTGGTTGCCTCGGTGCTCTCAGTGGTCGCAGACCCAGGGCGCCGCGGCGATCGCCACGTCCGCCTGCTCGCGCAGCGTACGGACGGCAGTGGCCGGGTCGACCGCCCCGTACACCGCGCTGCCCGCGACGAACACGTCCGCGCCGGCCTCGGCGCACCGCTCGATCGTGGTGGCCGAGACCCCGCCGTCGACCTGGAGCCACAGGTCCAGGCCGTGCTTGGCGATCAGCTCCCGGGTCCGGCGGATCTTGGGGAGCATGATGTCGAGAAAGGGCTGGCCGCCGAAGCCCGGCTCGACCGTCATGATCAGCACCATGTCGAGCTCGGGGAGGATGTCCTCGTACTGCTCGATCGGCGTCGCCGGCTTGAGTGCCATGGCCGCGCGGGCGCCCTTGGCCCGGATCTCCCGCGCGAGCCGCACCGGCGCGGCGGCGGCCTCGGCGTGGAAGGTGACGGATCCGGCGCCGGCCTCGATGTACTGCGGGGCCCAGCGGTCCGGGTCCGCGATCATCAGGTGCAGATCCAGCGGCGTGTCGGTGGCCCTGCTCAGGGACTCCACGACGGGCATACCGAGGGTGAGGTTCGGGACGAAATGGTTGTCCATGACGTCGACATGCAGCCAGTCGGCGCCCTCGACGGCCTTCGCCTCCTCGGCGAGACGGGCGAAGTCGGCGGACAGGATGCTGGGAGAAATCTGAGCGGCCATGCCCCAAGCCTGCCATGCCGCCGCGCACTTCTGGCCACGACCCCGTATCTGGCCTCAGAAGTAGCACTACTAAACAATCACCGAAGAACAATTAACCTGCGCTTCGAGATCATCCGCATTCCCTGGCGTGGGCCTGAAGAGCTGGTCGGCGCCTCGTGGGAACGGGGTCACGGTGGGGCGGGGTCGGTGGGTGTCCGGGGGCGTCCCGGCCGCCCATTGTCCTTTCGGTTCGCGCCGGCCCGTCAAGGGCGCTCCCTCGTCGCGTCGCTTCGCGATGGCCTTCGGCCACCCTTGACAGGCCGGCGCGAACCGAAATGCCAAAGAG